>JANNVS010000278.1:0-18017 GCA_031414515.1 Sphingobacteriales bacterium
TACTTTTTCTAGAAGTTTTTTATGATAATCATTTATTTCTCTAGCATACGTTAGGTTTAAAAAGAACGAAGAGAATAGAAGAAAAAGTGTAAAATTTTTTTTCATAACAAACTTTAAACAAAGGTACTGCAAATTAGATAAAACCGCTACTCTATCTTAGACTTTCATAAGTTTTTATAACAAACTATTATATGGAATCTAAATATAATAGTAGTTCTTTGACAAATATCAAAATCTTGAATGCTAATACTTCAACTCCGCAGAGATAAGAGATTCTTTATTTAGATTAGCAATGGTACCAGTATCACGAATTGGAGCAAAATATTTAACTAAACTTGCATATTGTGGTTGTAATTTTTTGTTTTCTTTTAGAAAACTCTCTGTTTTAAAACCAAAGAATTTAATAAATATATTGTCTGAATCTATATTCTGTTTTAATTCTCTTCTCATTCTTACTGTTAAAAATCTTTGCATATCATTCCATGAAAACTTAGGCATACCATTTGGAAATTTATCATTATACAATGGAAAGTATATCTCTTGAGTATTGTTAAATATTAATTCCATACCAATATAGGATGATTTTACAGGCGGGTTAGGAGCATAAAAAAACCAATCTGGAGAGAAAAATGGTATATTTTTATTTTCGTAACAAGGAAGATTTGAAAATTTAGTTAACAACCTCGAAGATTGTAAAAATGGCTGTAAATCTGTATGTTGTTTTAGAAGGTATCTTAAATTCAAAATAGTTTGTACGTAAATTATTGAAGTTGCAATGAATATCATTGAATACTTCATAAAATTTATATTTGAATAAAAAAAGTGAATTATATTTGGTAATTCTATTTTATATATTGGAGATTTAGATAAAATATAATCTCCAATTTTTCTTATATACTTTAACGACCAAAAATAATTTGGCAGAAGAAGAATTGCAGTAGCAAATGCAATGTATTTAAAAAAACCAACTTCAACAAAAAGTCCTATTCCACAATGAAATAATATTATCGAAAATGAAAAAATGATTCTTAGAAATTGATTCTTATATCTTATAAACAAAAAGAATGGAGCTGTTAATTCGAAAAGTAATGTACAATAAGTGAGAATTTTAGAAAAGAAACTAAAACCTGAAAATTTAAATCCTAATTCAGTCGTCATTAAATTATCTTTTAAAAGGTAACCTACAGCACTTCCGTTTATCCAAAGCTCACCATTTTTTCCAACTCCAGCAATGAAATAAATTAAAAAAACCACATATAATAATGGCAATATTAGTGATGATTTATAGTTTGTTGTGTTATTATTTCTTTCTGCAATTTCATAAGAATTTATAGAACATTTTATATCTAATGGGAAAAAAATAATAAGAAGCATTATTGCATCATAATATCTATCCCAACCAAAAGTAAGTGGCAGAAATCGTTGATAAAAGAATAATGATAAAAAATATAAACTTACTGTAGCGATTTTAGAATAGAAGCCTATAATAATAAATAGTGCTAAAACTAAAATAACAGCCAAATACAGATACATCATCCAATCTGATTGAATAAAATCAATTGGGCTTAAAAATTGATTAGGATAAACAAAGTATAATAGATGGTTGCCAAAAAATGATTTTTGTGGAGAAAACCATTCAAAATTCATCAAGTAAAAGAAGACAATTTTATAAATAACAGCAAACCCAAAAAAGATTCTAAACATTACAATAGAACGCACATCTAAATAATAAGCATTGTTATTATTTGAAGTTTGTGTAGTTATATTATTTTTATTACTTTTCATACAATAACTATGACAAATATACTTTCAAGTTTTTTAAAAATAAATAAATATTTTAGAACAAATATTGGCTCTAATATACTTAGTATTTATAGAATTATATTTGGCATCTGTATGCTTATTCATTCAAAAAGCATTTATAAAATATTTTTAATTATACATAAAAACAAAGATTTTAGATTTCCTTTTGATTTTTTTGAATTTATACAACCTGCAAACTCATTAGCTGTTTATAGTTTACTGGCTTTTATACTAAAAATAGCTGCAATATCTATTATAATTGGTTACAGAACAAGATTATTTGCATTTATATATTGCATGATATATTGCTACAATTTATTATTAGATATGGCTTTTTACAACAATCACTATTATCTAATCATACTAATACTATTTGCATTTATAATTATACCAACCAGCAACTCATTAACTTTAGAACATTTAATTAAAAAGGATAATAAAACTGCGATACAATTAAGAATAGATGTTAGTGTTTTTAGGTTCTTAATAATATTACCTTATTTTATGGGTGGAATTGCAAAATTGACTTCAATTGATTGGATTACTGGAAGTGTAATTGCATCAAGTATTTCTGAGTATTCTTCTTTTTATAATATACTTGGAATTACCAACAAACAATTTATAATTTATTTTACTACTTACTATGGTTTAATTTTTGATTTAGGCATTGGTTTTTTATTACTACACAAAAGATTCTGGTGCCTAGGAATAATATTTACAATTCCATTTCATATTGCTAATTCTATTAATTTAAATATTGGAATTTTTCCATACTTAATGCTTTGCTCTAATTTATTATTTGTTAGAATAAAAAAGCTTGATGTACAGGAATTAAATTTCGTATCAAAGTGTAGCTTTAAAGTCACGTCATTTTATATTTTTATTTTATTTCATATTCTTTTTCCTTTAAGATTTTTTTTATTATCTGAAAATGCAAACTGGACAGGAAAAGCCATTACTTTTTCCTGGAGAATGAAATTAAATCATGTAGAAACAGAAAGTGTAAATTTTAAACTTATCGATAAATCTAATAATAATATTATTGCTACAATGGATAGTATAAAATTAAGCAACTCTCAGTTAAAATATTTATGTACAACTCCAAATGATGTACTAAAATTTAGGAATAATTTATTTAGAAAATATAAATTGGAAAAAGATACAAATAAATATATATTCCAAATTTATTTAAAAAACAGTTTAAATGGAAGAAATTTTCAGTGGGTATTTGATACTACAAAAAATTTTACCGCTATAAAATATACTTATTTTCTAAAGAGCGATTTTATTAAAAAAGTGAAATAAAAGGAAGAAATTTAGTCAACAAAATGATTCTTTTTTTAGATTTAATCTGCATTACATATCACAAGTTTAACAATATTATTCCTTCACAAATTTAGCCTGATGTTTTTCGCCATTACTAGAATTTTGAAGATTTAGTATATACATTCCTTTTGCATATTGTTTCGCATCTACTACTATTGTATGTAATCCTGCATTAAATTCAAATGTATTGTTAAACATAGACTGACCAATAACATTATAAATATCCAGATTTAATTTTTGTGCCGTACCAGCCTGATATACTATATTTACCTTATCATTCGTAGGATTTGGATATACTGATATAATTCCATCAGTAGGCAAATTGACTTCTGAAACTCTTATAATGATTATTTCAGAATAAGCATATGTACCATCTCTATCTATCATTTTTAGTCTATAATAATTATTTCCCAATACAGGATGTTCATCATTCAAGGTATAATTTAAAGGCATATTGCTATTGCCTGCTGCTGCTCTTTCTCCTAAATACTCAAAATTAATTGCATCCAAACTTTTTTCTACTTCAAACTTTAAAGAGTTTAATTCAGAAGCGGTTGACCAATTCAACACATTAATACTGCCATTATTATATCCAGTAAATGTGGTGAGTTCAACAGGTAATATTTGAGTTGGATTCAAAATAGTTTGAAGAATAACTACCTGACCTGCAGAAGCACATCCAGGTGTATTTTCATCACTAATTATTTGCATTATATAGGTATTACATTGAGGCAAAATAAATGTTGAGGCAAAATTAGTAGCAGTTGTTCCGCCAAATACTTCTTCAAATACTGCACAGT
This sequence comes from Sphingobacteriales bacterium, assembly GCA_031414515.1. Taxonomy (GTDB): domain Bacteria; phylum Bacteroidota; class Bacteroidia; order Chitinophagales; family JADIYW01; genus JADJSS01. The sequence goes on from JANNVS010000278.1 coordinate 3,930, forward strand.
TTACTAATATATCGTCATATTGTCCAATTGGTGATACACATGGTGTGTTGTCCAGGAACATAGACATAGCAGTAGTACCACATCCTATATCTGTTACAGAAAATACAACTGTAACCGTATCAAACGGAGTGCCATCACAATTTGTTGTAAATGAAAAATAGTTTACAGAATTATTTGAGCCTGGTAAACAATCATAATATTGTGGAGATAAGTTAACTCCGTTAGTATTCATATTCCAGCATTGTGGTTGTCCGTATATAATATTATTAGGTGTACATGTTGATTTAGCAGGACAATCAACCGATAAACAATATCCAAAGGCTGTTGTAGATGGACTTGTAGGTGCATTCTCATTAAATACCTGAACATATAATGTTTCTCCTGAGAATACTGCTAATGTATAATCAATATCGCCAAAAATTCCGCCATCACCACAATTTATACGTTGTAAGGTACCTCCACAGCCACCGATAGATCTATATATACCAATATTTTCATGAGAATTATTTACACCTAAAGAACCGTATTCATCATTTCCTTGAACCCGAATACCAGTGGCATCTAATGGCACAGTAAATTTGAACCAATAATCATTGCAATTATATTCACCATTACATCCAATAGCAGCTGTCGTTCTTGTTGCTCTGTCTATGTCAATTGCAGCATTTAAAATGCTATAATTATTGGTATAATATTGTCCATCAGAAGTACACGGCGATGTTCTAACAAACTGCGTCACATCAATAGCTCCACAAGGCTCATCGTTTATTACTGTTGGATACGACGTAACAATATCTAAATTAGTTAAATTAAAATTCCAGGTACCTCTATCTGGTGGTATTCCAAGTAATCCATCATTACCATCAAATCTCAAATAATATGTTTTACCAGACTCTAAACATCTTAAATCCCAAGTATTGGTTAAAGTAGTTAGTGTTGATGTATTATCTTCTCTAACCATTCCAGTAAAAGTTGCACATGTAGTTGGTGCTGTATATAAATCAGCATTTAAGGTTAATGTGCTTGGACTATAAGATGAAGTATTTAATCTTACTTCGCCAGATGCAGGAGCAACAAATTGATACCAAAGTGTTTCATCATATGAACTTCCATCATCTGGCGTTTGAGGTACTGGAGAAATATTGGGTTCGTTATTTTGTGAGGTCGCACAACGATTGTCAGCACTTGTATTTCCTGCTCCGACTGTAATGGTTGGTGCCGTACAAATGTTATCTGCTGGATTTGTAGTGCCTGAAGCAAATGCAATTGATACATTAAAATTATTTCCCACATCACTGCCTAATAACCCATCAAAACCTTGCACTTGAACAAAATAAGTTTTACCTTCTTCAATTTCCCAACACTCAACATTCATCGTTTCATCATTAGAAACAGCACTTGTTAATGGTGATTCTTTTATTAAAGAGAGATTTCCAAAAGTAGGTGTCACTCCACTGCAAACTGTAATGTCTTGTCTATATAATCCTATATAAGCATTTATCAAGTCACCGCCGACATTAGTAACACTTATCGTATAACTTCCATCCGTTGCACTTGCTACAAATTTATACCAAAGAGTATGGTCATAACTAGCATCTGTAATGTCATTGAAAGGTCCATTTATTGCTGGTTCACCAATTTCCTGAGTAGCACATCGGTTGTCTTGTAAGGTTGCAGTTTGCGTTGCTGAGCCTGCAAATGTTCCCATATTTCCTGTTGCTACTGTTACTCCAATGCCGCAAATATTATCATTGACTGGAGTCGTTTTAGAAACATGTGATAACTGAATATTAAAATTCCCAACATCATTTGAAGCTATTAAATCATTACCATCTACCTGAATATAATATCTTTTGTTTGCTAACAAACATGGCCATGTTTCAGATACCTGATCACTAGTTCCTGCGTTTAATACTAAACCTGTGCCACTTGCAATTTCTTTTAATTGTGTCCAATTAGGAATATCTGCAGGAGCTCCTGAGCAAGAGATATTCGAAGCATTCGGCATTTGATATAATACATAATTAATTCCACCGTTTATACCACTTGTAGGTTCTAATACCATACTTATATCACCATCTACTGGTGGAACAAAAGAAAACCATACAGTTTCATCATAGTTATTAGAAGTTACATCATCGCCTGAACCACCAATATTATCGCTGGTATTAGGCTCACCTGCTTCTTCCCAGGCACATTTATTAGTTCTGCCTAAAACGCCTGTTGTTCCGTTTGAAGGAATCGTTAAAGTGTTTGCAGTACAAATTAAATCGTAGTTTGAAGGTACAGTTGGTCCTGGACTTCCAGAATTATCATCACTAACCGTTATAATAAAATCAGCCTGATCTAAAGTACCAGGCACAAGATCATTGCCATCTACTTGAATGTAATACAAATGATTTGGCAATAAACAAGTATAAGAACCTGAAGCGCTGGAGAAAACACCTGTATATGTATTACCTTCTTTTATTATATTTTGTGCAGGAGCATTTGTGATTCTATATATTGGTGATAATCCATTATTGTAATATAAAGAGAAATTAGGACTAAAAGTTCCGGATATACTAGCATCATCCGCAACGTTAACAGTTATTGTTCCAGGAGTAGCTGGAGTAATAAAGTAAAACCAAACTGTTTCATCCTCTGCATTAAAAGCAGCTGTGTGGTCAGTTGTATTTATACCACAATAATCGCCTTGCTCGCCATTTTCACAAGTTGCACATCTGTTTTGTCCTCCTATAGTTAATGAACCACCTGCCGCTAGATATCCATCAATTGGTCCAATGTTATCTACAGGAATTGCATTTGCTAAATTATCATTAGGAGCTCTTCCTGTTCCAGAACCTAAATCCCTAACGGTAATATCATAGTAATAATTATCTGTAAATCCAGGAAACGTAAACCCAAATAAACTTACATCTCCACCATCTACTTGAATATAATAAGTAGTATTTGGTGAAACGCAAGGTAAAGTAACTTTTGCAGTTGGGTCTATAATACCACCAAGTAGCGTAGCAAAGCCTATATCAGAATCAAGATCCGCTAAATTAGCAAATGGAGTTGTAGAACAAGTACTACCACTTGGCACATATTTATATACAGCCACTGAAGGAACTGTGAAGAATCCACCGATACCTACTAAAGAAGTTACCTCAATTTCTACTGCTCCAGGATTTGCTCCAGTCGTAAATTTGTGCCACATCGTTTCATCATATTCTGGCTCGTTTTGTACTGCACTTTGTGTTGTATTTGGTTCTCCAATCTCTTGAGTTGCACAAATATTATTTTGAGTAGTTAATAACAAAGAGCCTCCACTTGGTAAATTTCCGCTTCCAACATTTGTCGCACCACAAATATTATCATTGGTTTGGAAATTAATCCCAACACTACTTTCTGAAATAGAAATATCAAAATCTCCTTGATCTGAACCAAATAAAGGACATGCACTAGAGCCTAAAATCCTTAAGAAATAGGTTTTATTTGGTTTAGGGCAATTAATTTTTATTTCTTCCTCACGAGGTTTTAAAATATTGAATATTTTTCCTTCACCTATTCGAGTCAAATTATTAAACTGAGTATTTGATAATGCTTGTGAATTACATGCTGCTGTTGTAAATGTTCCGTTGTATTCATATAAATCCATGTCTGGATCAAAACAAATACCACTCGGATTTGTAACTCTAATCGTAATATCACCTGGTCCAAAAGGTCCAACACTAGGTCCTGTATTAAAAGTATACCAAACCGTTGGATCACTTCCTTCGTCAAAAGGATTCAAATCCCAACCATTTGCTTCTGGTTCATTTAATTCTGCTGTTGCACAACGATTGTTATGTGAAAAATTAATAGTTTCATTTAATCCTAAGTATGTAGTAGCATCTGAAGAGTTATATATGCCACCCGAAAAAGCAACATTATGAGCTTGACAGAACTTATCATTTCCACCAGCTCTTGTTGTGGCTGGTGTGGTGTAGATAACATTTGATGCATAAGTTTGGTCGGCAGCTAATGTAGTTATCTTCATTTTAAACTGTCCAGTTTCACAGTCTGTACCTGAGAAAGCAGGTCCACACGTAGATAGATTTTTATCACCATCAACTTGTACCCAGTAAGTTCGTCCAGGCACTAAACAACTAACCGTTATTTCTTCATCATCAGAACCAAATAAACCAAAGACAGCTGGATCATAATCATCATCAAATTTAAATCCTCCACTTTGAATATTTGCACAGTTTTGAGAAGGAATATCAAATATGGCTATTCCTAAATCTATTGGATCTACTGACCCATCATTCAATGCTTCAATTTTAACTTTACCAGTTGTTGGTGCAACAAATTTAAACCAAAGTGTATGTTCTACATTAAAATCAAATAATGTGCCTGAAATATTATGTGCTATTTTTCCTGACCCTTCATAAGATTGATCAATTGTCGCGCATTCATTGTTAAAAGCAATTGGTGAATTGTAAACAGCATTTACCACATTCGATAAAGGTGTCATACTATAAGCCATACAAATCGAATCATTTGTAGAAGCTGGAATACCATTTAATTCCTGTACTGAAATTTTAAAATCTCCTTCTATATCTTCTACATCTGCACCGAATACATAACCTGCATCTCCGTCTATCATTATATAATAGGTTTGTCCTGGTATTAAGCAACGACCAACATAGTATTCATCATAACCACACAATAGCAAACAAGGGAAAGTATTATCATCATCATTTAATGGATCTATTTCTACAAGACTGCCGTCAAAACCATTTCCATTTCCTACTTCTGTCAGCCTCCATTTATCAAAGCAATTTGTTGTTTGATATAATGCTAATTGAATATTTATATCATCATGGTAATCCGCATCGCCTTTTAATTGTCCAATATTTTCAGCACGAATTTTTACTTTGCCACTTGCAGGTGCAACAAATCTAGCCCAAATTGTTTTATCTGTAGAAGCGTTTTTGGCTAACCATTGTGATGGAACTGGGTCATTAATGGATGTAGCACAACGATTGGTCATATTTGTCCATGAAAGAGAACCATAAGAGGTGCCTGATGCATTCACGTTTAAGTTTTGAGCAAAACACGGTTCGTCATGTTTTAAAGTCGAATTAGGAACACCTAATGATGTATACGGAGTACCGACATCACCTGGTAATGCAGGATTATATAAACCTAATCCTACGTCTGTTACCTGTAATTTAAAATAGCCTGAAATACAATCACCTGCATCAAATAAATCACAAAGTGCATAATCACCGCCATCTACTTGTATGTAGTAATATTTATTGGGATCTAAGCAAGTTGCAATTAAGCTATTGCCTTCATTACATAAAACGCTATTTCCACAAGTATTGTAAATATCATAGGTAAATAAAGCACCGGTAACACAGTTAGTTATACCTGTTTGTTGTTCTGATTTTTCACACCAACCATGGTCTTGTGCAATTAAAGGAGTCCACAAAAAACGCGGATCAGAGCAGTGTGCGTTGGTACCATCACCTAAAATGGGTTCCCAAATTGCTACCTGCATATCCAAATCATCATCAATACCACTTGGTTCACCAGATGGTGCTGATTGTGCGGTGATGCGAACAGAACCTGATGCCGGTGGTCTGAACCTAAACCAAACATCTCTGTCCAAGGGTTGAGTAAAATCTGCACGCCATGGTAAATCAGGCGTTGCACAAAAATTATCGAATATATTTATACCATTGCCATTTGCGTTTGTGCTGTATGTTAGGTTACCAGCCACATAATTACTTCCCAAATCTATTGCACCACAAATGGTATCGTTTATGGGAGCGCCACCAAATGTGGAGGCAGTTGTAATTTTATGAGACCCGTTATCAAAAGTCCATTGTCCTTCGTAGCAGGTAGATATTAAACCTGCATCTTCTATCTGTACATAGTAAGTAGTATTTGGTTCAGGACATTTTAATCTAAATAAATCTGCATAACATGGTGCGCCAAAACCAATACCTGTAGTAGCGTCACATAAATCGCCAGGTATATTCATTTCATCACCTGCTACTAAATTACCACCGACAGGACATGCAAAAGAAGAAGCATTTTTATAAAAAGTAACCCTTGAATTAAAAGTAGAACCCAACAGACAAGCTCCTCCTCTGTTTCCATCTCCAAAAACATCGTCATCATTATACCAATAAATCCAATCTGGTGGAATTCCAGTGCCTGTGGTAAATTTATACCAGACTGTTGCAGTATGTGTTCCTGAATTTGGGTTTGGACCTCCAGGTGATGCTTGTGGCTCACCAGCTTCTGCAGATGCGCATTTATTTGTGTGTGGTAATCCAAAATAAGGAGCGCCAGAAAACTTAGAAGCTAAACTCCAATTGACACCAGTGGATACTCCATTTATTAATCCATTTGTAGTGATATAACCTAAATCTGTAGCACCACAAATATTATCACTTGGTCGGAATGCATCTTTACGAACACGTAAAGAAAAATCGATATACTCACTACCTGGAGTAATGATATTTGCTGTTGCATGATCAACTTGAACATAATAGGTTGAGCTCGGTTCTAGGCAAAGTAAATTTACATTAGCATCACCAAAATCTAAGTTCTGTGTATAATCTAAATTAGATAAATTTGAAAAACTGGCTCCATTTTCAGGAGAACAATTCCTAACCGTTGCGGCTGTTTCTCTATAAACTGCAAAAGTAGGCCAAGACGCTAATGCTGAACTTGACAATCTATTTACTTGGATTTCATAAGTATGTTGCAAGGTAGTACTGCCTACTGGTGCTGATGGTGTTGTAAATTTATACCATACAGTTCTGTCTATTCCTTGTAATGGAAAAACATCAGGCTCACCAGACGCAGTAGAAGCACAAGCATTGGATTGATTAGAAATGTACAAATCAGTATTGGTAGTATTAGATAATGGCGCTGGATATGCATCTAGATTCAACGCATTACAAATTTTATCTGGTCCAGCTTGTCTACCGTTATCAGAAATAGAAAGATTAAATCTTGCCATGTCACATGCAGCTAAACCTTGTTCTTCAACTTGAATATAATAAGTCTGATTTGCTTTTGGACAACTAATATTAATTACACTGTTATCTAAGCCTGCTGAACCGACAGAGCCGACCTGACCAATTTGAGTAAATGGGTTAGTATTATATGTAAAATCGCACCCTGCCAATGTTAAAGGACCTTCATATACTCTAACCCATCCAAGTGTTGCGATAGATAAATTTGTACATAATAAGCCTCCTGATCCTGAGCCATTAATTGCACTAACATTTACTGTAATTTCTGTTCCAGGATTAGCGCCTGTAGTAAATTTCGTCCAAACAGTTTCATCTCCACTGTCATTATTAGGTTCATCGGCTGCACAAATATCTTCTGTTGAATATCCAATATTTGTAAAATTATTTCTTGTGAGTGTGCCTCCTGTATTTAGAATTCCTAAATTATTAGACCCACAAATATAATCATCACTTGCTTGTGATTTCCAGTTACCTGCTACTTCCCATTGGTATGTTACAGTTATAGTTCCTGAACAATTCCCGCTACCATCAAAGTTTTTATCATAATTACATGTTGCCGTGTAGGGTCCATAGGTTCCATTCGTACTAGATGGGAAAGGTGAATTTACATTTACTGTACATGCCCTTACACTTACAACATTTGCAAACCCTCCAAAGATACAAGCATCAGCACAATCTTCATCCCAGCCTTCTACATTAAAGTCAATGTTTCCTCCCGGCCATTGACAGTTAAAATCATAATTCCTATCCCAAACATTAAAATTTGGATTATTGGAATTTGAGTTAGCATCATCACTAAGATTATAGCAATCTTCATCTACATCTGTCCCACCATCGTCAATATCCCATACCCAATCAATCTCATTTTCAAATAATCCACAACATGTTGCGCAAGTCTTATCACAACTATTTGTTCCGCTAGAACTAGCCGCTGCGATAGTTAATATTTTTAATTTTAAATTTTTTTGTGCAAAAATGGCATTAGAGTATCCCGATAGAATGACAAATAGTAATAAAGAAATTATTTTTATGTACCAATTTTTCATATCAATCAGTATTGTTGTCAAGTTTAAGTTTAATATCTTTTCTGTTTTTTTCTTTCAATATCTTTTTCTCCAATTCAAGATAAGACGATATGTTTTTATTTTTTAAAAAATCTAATGGCTCAATTTTTGTAAAAGACAAAAAAGCTTTTAATGCGGCTTGTTCAAAAGATTCTGCATCAAAATTTTCTGAAGTAAGCAACATAAATGATTCCCATTCTTTCATCGATACCTTATGAACAGAAAGATCATTTTCTAAGGCCTTAAAAAGCTTTATTGGTGCATTCAATGAATTTCCGAATGTAAATTTATAGGAATGTAAATTATAGTTTAATACTTCATTCGTCAATAACCCTTTATTCAATTGGTATGTTCTTTCCGTCTTTGAATCACAATTGCACGGAGTTTCCGAATCTAAATTTATTGTTTGGTAATACCTATTGACAGGCTGATTTATTTTAGTTTCAGTATTCGTATCTTGTGCATAAGAAAAGACTGAAAATATAAAGATTAAAATAAATAATAAATGTATATGTTTATTCATACTTAGAATTATCAACAATTGTTATAAAGTTAATCAAAATATTAATACGGTATGTTAATTTTTCAATCAAATATTTTTGTTGTTTTATATGATAAAAAATAATCTAAAAGCAACGACAAGTAACCATTTGCCCTATTTAATATTCGGGTTAGCCATTTTTATAATCTATAGCCAAACAATACTATTTGAGTATTCACTAGATGATCATCTTATTAACGAGTTTATACCTGGCAGAACGGAAGGATTGAAAGGCATTTTTGATATATTCCAACAGCGATATAGTGTTGTAGATTATAGACCTATGGTAATTTTTAGTTATTCAATAGAAAAATGGATAACTGGTGAAATGAACCCATCAATATCACACTTCGTAAATCTAATTCTTTTGTTCTTTATAGCAATAAGTGTATATAAAATTGTTAGTATATATTATCTGACAAAAGAATTTCAGCCAATAATTTTCATAACATTATTATTTTTTATAGTACATCCAATTAATGTAGAAGTAATTGCAAACTTAAAATGTAGAGATAATTTATTAAGTTGTCTATTTGTGGTTATATCAATAAATTTTTATTTGAAATTCTTTTTTTTAGAAAAAAGAATTTGGTATTTATTTCTTGGTGTACTTTTATTCATTATTGCTATCTTTTCTAAACTTGATGCTGTTGGTTTGTTATTTTTTATACCTGGTATTTTATTCATAACTAAAAAAATAAAATTAAAGTCTGCATTTATATTTACAATCATCTTCTATGTTTTTTTTAAAAGCATTCGATTTGATTTAATTAATAGTTTAATTCCAATTGAAGAAATAGACACAAAAAATGCGGTGACTTTTACAGAAAACCCATTAAGCCAAAATTTTACAATACAAAACCGAATAGCTGCTATAGCACTTACTTTTTGGTATTACATAAAAATGTTAATCCTTCCATTTGAATATAGATATTATTACGGATTTGATGTAGTGAAATTATATTCAATAAATAATTGGCAAAGTATTATTGCTTTATCAACAGGCATTGGTTTATTACTATTAAATATAAAATATTTTATAAAAATTCGATTCCTACAAATCTGTTTTTTAGGTTTTATTTCTTTTATTTTATATGCCTTAAACTTTATAACTCCAGTTGCAGGAATAATTGCAGATAGATATATATTTATAAGTTCATTTTTTTTCTGTGGGATTATATCTTATTTTCTTTTTACAATAATTAAAAATAAAAAGACTTATTATTTAATTTGTAGTCTTATATTTTTGAGTTTAGCATGTTTAAGCTTTTACAGAACAACGGCATGGGAAAACAAACTTACGTTGATAGAAAGAGATGCGCCACACTTAATAGAATCATATGAAGCAATGCGTATAGCTACAGCAACGCATATTGAGTTTGCAGACAAAGAGCAGAATCTCAATAAAAAAATAGATTTACTTAATAATGCAATAAAATATGCAGAATATGGCAATGCAGTTTTTCCAAAGAATATATTATTATATAAACTTCAAGCCTCTGCATATTTTAAATTAAAAAAATATGCAGAGGCAAAAAATACCTTCCGGATTGCCATTAGAAATGACAGTAGTGATTTAGAATCGTATAACTTTTTGGGTGACATATATTATATAGAAAGAAACTTAGATTCATCTTTTTACTTTTATAATATGGCCTTCTCGATTAATAAAAATGACCCAACATTAATAACTAATATTTCAACAATCCTTTATGAAAAAGGCAATAAAACAGAATCGTTTGAATTTAATCAGAATCTAATTTTACAAAATGATTCATTATATACCGCATGGGAAAACTTGGGTTATTATTATTTGCTAGAAAATGATACTTTAAAAGCTATTAATTATTTTAAAAATAGTTTTAAATATGGATTAAGAAATCCAGAAATGGGACAAGTTATTGTAAATTATTTAAGAAAAAACAAGAGCTCCGAAGAAGCAGAATATTTTTTAAAATACACACAATAAATTGCTAAAAATTAACTTCTATTTTATAATTTCCATTCACTTTAATATCTGCTTTGTAACCACCATCTATTTTAATAAATGTTGATGAAATAATATTTGTTCCTGTTGTTTTTGGCTCGCCAAACCTGTCTGGAATCCAAAGGGTAGTAGTTCCTTCTTGTGTTGTTTTTGCCTGCAATTCCATCGTCCCATCTTCTGGATTAGATATTAATAATATTGGACTTCCACAAATAGCATTCGGTCTCGAGCGACTTAAAACATTTAAATAAAATTCATTTACATTACCTGTAAAAATTCCATTTTTATCCAGTTCTATTAAGTGCATGGATGTATTTCCATATTGAGTTCCGTCCCAGCTAATGCCATGCGGATCACCAGGTGCCTGCGACCATTGCCACCAAGTAGAACCTGTAAAATTATCATCTTCTTTTTTTGCAAATCGTTTGTATTTATTGACATCTTCAGACGGATTTCCAAAAAAACCAAATTCACCAATAAAAGTGCTCATGCTATATAGTTTTGATAAACTATATAACAAATCTAACCCTTGTTCAATAGTAAGTTGATATGAAATCGCTTCAAAGTAAGTATGCGGCGCAAAGATTATATTTTCTTCAGTAGTAAAACCAGGAATTGGAATAAATGGAATTTGCTGACCATTCCAAGTAACGCTCATTTCAAAAAATATAATATGATGAAATGCATTTTCTTCTTCTGCAACACGAATAGAATTGATTACTTTTCTATAAAACTTACCTAATTTGTCAGCTTCCTGGTTAATAGGTTTATAACCTAAGCTAGGTTCATTTATTAAATCATAACCTACTATATTTGGATACTTTGCAGTTTGTTTTACCAAAGCATTCCAAGCACTAATACATGCATCTTGGATGCCATTAGAGTTGTCCCAAAAATTTTGCCATGCATGAAATACTGCAGGTGCACTTTCACGTGTGCCATCTGATGTACAGGTGGATTTATTATCTGTTATTGTCGCCCATTCTGGTGCGCCATCCCAGCCTTTATTAGGGTTCTCGCATGCTGCTGAAGTTGGTGTAACAATATATTTTCCATAAGCATCCTGATGCATATCTAATAATACATAGATATTATATTTTGCTGCAACTTCAATTATATTTTTAATTTCTTGAATGTATTGTTGATTGTATTGTCCACGAGTTGGCTCTAATCTACTCCAACTAAATAATAAACGAATACAATTAATGCCATATTTGGACATCAATTTAAAATCATTTTCTTCATATATTTTTGTGGTTGCAACGGTTGAATTTCCTTGCCAGTAATCGCCTAAGACATTATAGTTGACACCACGCAAAATTACATATCTTCCTTGCTGGTCGTAAATGCCTGCATTTTCGCCAAGTTTGGCGTATAATAAATTTTCAGGATTTACATTAGTGTTTTCTTTTTTACAGGAAAATAAACCAAGTGATAAAATGAATAAAAAATAAAGTTTTTTGTACATAAATTAAATATTCGATAAAAATACAAAAAAAATAAATCAGTGAGGCTTAAGTAATCTATAAAGAATAAGAAACAATCAAAGAAACCATACAAGACTTCAGCTTTTTTAATGAATCATAGTAGAATACTAATAAAAAACTGTTTGGTTATATCTAACTAAATTAAACACATTAGTGTCTAGCGGTTTTCATTATTTCCAAAATTTTGTCGCTTAGAAAAATATTGTTCCTCGTTAGTAATTAAGGTATTTGTAGCAAAGATAAAAAAGTAAGATACTATTATATTTATAACATTGAAATATTCAAATACAATTTGACTTTTTCAATGTTTTAGTCTATCTTTATGACATGATTAACAGACATATCGAAAAGCAGATATTGCAATTATTAAAGGAGTTTCCAGCCGTAGCCATTTTAGGACCACGCCAAGTTGGAAAAACGACGTTAGCAAAATCGCTTTCTAAAAAAATAAAAAAAGAAATTACCTATATTGATTTAGAAAGAAAAAGTCAGTTTGATAATTTGGAATTAAATGCAGAAAATTATTTAGAAACCTATAAAAACGATTGTGTTGTATTAGATGAAATACAACGTTTGCCTGAATTATTTCCATTATTACGATCTTTAATTGATGAAAAAAGAGTAGCTGCTCGTTTTATTATCACAGGTTCGGCATCGCCTGATTTATTACGTGGTGCATCAGAAAGTTTAGCAGGTAGAATTTCGTATTGCTACTTACATCCAATTGGTTTGCACGAATTACCTGATACTATTTCTATGAAACAACATTGGCTGCGTGGTGGTTTTCCGCAACATTTAACATTGAAAAATGCTACCATTAGAAACGAATGGATGAACTCTTTTATTACTACTTATATTGAAAGAGATTTACCATTTTTATTTGATGTAAAATTTTCAACGGTTACAATGCGCAAATTGTGGACGATGTTAGCTCATTTGCAAAGTAGCATTTTAAACGCCGAAGATTTAGGCAGATCTTTAGATATTACTGGTACAACTTTAAAAAGATATCTAGATTATTTAGAAGGTGCATTTATTATTACACGCTTGCAACCATTTTTTATTAATATAGGAAAGCGTTTAGTAAAATCACCGAAGTTGTATGTTAATGATACTGGCATCTTACATTTTTTATTAAATATTTCAGATGAAAAAAAAATGATGAATCATCCATCATTAGGTGCATCTTGGGAAAGCTATGTAATTAGCCAAATAAATTATGCTAAAAGCAATCGAATAGATTCCTATTTCTATCGCACGCAAGTAGGTGCAGAATGCGATTTGGTGTTGAGTAGAGGTCATATTGTACATGCTTGTATCGAAATAAAATATAGTTCGTCACCAGTATTGTCTAAAGGGTTTTATCAAAGTATTGAAGATTTAAAATGCACACATAATTTTGTTATCATTCCTGATGATGTTGACTATTTATTTAAGAAAAATATTCGTGTTGTTGGCTTACAAATATTCATCAATAAGTATTTATCTAAAATAAAGTAACCTTGTAATATTCAAATTAGATTTGAATATTACAATATTTGTATTGATGTGTTGTATAGAATTATTGCTTAATTATTTGATACGTTGCTTGTTCGTTTTCTGATTCTATTTGCAGTAAATAAATACCAGAACTATAATTTTTTAAATCAATTTCATCATTAATTATAGCAGTATTTTTATAATCCTTATTTACAACTATTCTTCCATCTATACTAATTAATGAGATATTGAACAATGCTGCTTTTTTAGCATTCAATTTTATAGTAATAATATTATCTGTAGGATTTGGATAAATATCTATGTTGTTTACAAATGAAATATTGTTTAAAATTGCTGTAATACTTATAATAACAGAATCTAATTTTTGTGCCGAACAACCATTTAATGTGGCTGTTAGTGTGATATATTTCTTACCATTTGTAGTATATACGTGTAATGGGCTTTGTGCTGTAGAATTTGGGGTAGCATCGCCAAAACTCCAACT
>JANNVS010000279.1:0-1737 GCA_031414515.1 Sphingobacteriales bacterium
AACTCTACTTTTTCAAACGCACTTAAATCAATATTTAATCTTTCTAAACCTGCTGATGCTAAAACAATTGCATCGTAGTTTTCTGTGTTTAGTTTTTTTACTCTTGTTGGAACATTGCCACGTAAATCTTGTAAAATAAAATCTGGTCTAAAAGCCAATAGCTGTGCTTTTCTGCGCGCTGATGAAGTACCGACAATTGCATTTTTTTTCAGCTTCAATATTTTTGTTTCGTCAACGCTTTCTTTTTTTATCAATAAAAGATCAAATGGATTTGCACGTTTGGAATACGCTGCAATGATTAAACCAATTGGAAATTCTGTTGGCAAATCTTTACAAGAATGCACGGCTAAATCTATTTCATTTGCCAGTAATGCGTCTTCTAATTCTTTTGTAAAAAAGCCTTTGCCTTCTATTTTATCAAAACTTAAATTCCATTCTTGTGTGGCATCGCCTTTGGTTTTTATAATTTTTAATTCTGCTGAAATACCATTTTTTGATAATTCATTTTTGGTGAAATTAGCTTGCCACAATGCGAGTTCGCTGCCACGTGTGCCTATTATTATTGGTGATTTCATAATTTATTGCAACAAAGGTATTTTTTTTCACGCAAAGCCGCAAAGAACGCGAAGATTAAATTATGGTCGAAATTTTTTATTCAGCAATGATTTTTTAGATGCTTTAAATGGAAGTGCTATGAATTTTTCTTCCATGTATTGCATCACTTTTTCTAATATTTCTTTTGAGTTTGCATCTAATGAATCTATATCTTTTTTAAATGCAGTATTTAAAACTCTATTTCTTATGCTTTTTACTTCATTCGGAATATCTGCTAATGCTAATTCTAATCTTCTTTCTTTGTGTAATTCATCAAAACTGATTAAAAATTCTTCGAGCAATGCTTCTGCTTTAAACAACTCGCCTTTTCTGAATTGCATATTTTCCTGTGCTTTCTTTTCCAATGAAGCAACATCAATATAATCTACATTTTTTAAAGAGATGATATCTTCTTCCACATCTTGTGGCACCGCTAAATCTACTATCGTTACCTTTCTGTTTTTAGGTACTATTTTTTCAAAAATATCTTTAGTCAACACTGCATAATTTGCACCTGTACAAGTCAAAATTACATCTACATCTTCTTTGTGATGAATTAATTTTTCTAAAGAAAATGCTTTTGCGTTTTTAAAACGAGCTGCTAATTCTTCTGCTTTACTTAATGTTCTGTTATACACCACTACTTTTTGCTCGCCGTTTTTAGTCAGCAAATTTGCCATTAAATTATTCGTTTGACCAGCACCAATAATCAACACATTTGCATACTGAAAAAAGTTGCGTTCCATTAATGTACGAAATGCTAAAGAAACTACTGAAATTGGTTTTTCGCCGATGCGTGTATCGCAGTATATTTTTTTTGCAAACACGATAGCTTGCTGATATGCCAATCGAATATCATCACCACACAGATTGTTTTTTTTTGCACTTAAATAGGCAGCTTTTATTTGACCTAAAATTTCGCGTTCGCCTATCACCAAAGAATCTAAAGAAGCAGCCACACCAATAAAGTGTTTTATGGCATCTTCACCTTCAAACACTAAGGCCTTTGCTAAATGCATACTTATCAATTCCTTATTAAAATTTGGATTGATAAACATGAATAAATCTTTTAGAAATTTATTATCGATGTTTTTATCGTATGTAAAAAAGAAAGTAACACGATTACAGGTATTCAGGTACATC
>JANNVS010000280.1:0-6828 GCA_031414515.1 Sphingobacteriales bacterium
GTTCGTGTCTCACGAACCATGACATAAGTTAATTAAATTATGAAATCGTGTCATTATATCACTCCAAACTTAACCATGTTGTCAAACAAGAATCAATAAACACATAATTATTATCTACTTTTTTATAATAGTAAAAAAACTCGCTTCCGTAGTTTTTTGAAATAGAATCACCAACATTAACAGTATCAACACATGCACTAAAGGCATTAGTATATATTTTTACGTTTGGTGCTAACTTTACATGTAAACCTCTTCCTTTATCTTCAACTGAGATGATTCTACCACTAATAGTATTCATCTTTTTTATTTCTTTAATTCTTGCTTTTGGTAAAATATCACTCAAACTCACTAAAAAATAATTAAATAAAAGAAATGCAGCAACGCCTAAATATATTTTTGTGTTTTTCTTCATAGATATTTTTTTTATTTGGAACAGCTTTCTTAATCTCTTCCATTAATTCTTTATAAATGTATCGTATTTAAAATTTATTTCATAAAACAAGATTAATCTTATTTTGAAATAATTAGGATGGTAAGAACTAGTTATTCATCAATTATAACTTGCTATTTATTGCGAATTGTTGTAAATTTGTAATTGAGAGGAGCGTTTTGGACGTTTGAAAGACGCAGAAACAGCAATGTTTTTTAGCACTCATCCGCCTCTTATTTTCTTTTATAAAGCGTTTGAAATACTAGTTTGTTTCCTTTTTTAGAAAACCTTGCAGCTTCAACAACAAAGTATAAATTTCCTATTCTTTTTTCAAAAATAAACACATCCTGTCGTAAGGAATTTTTACCACCATACCTTATATTTTCAGTCTTTATAATTTCAGGAATCAATTCAAAATCATCAATGTTTATTGGCAATTGTCCACGTAATAATTCTGTTTTTTCGCTACCATGTTCTTTTATAGTGTGTTTTATTCCATAAGTATCTAAAACTCTTTCAACGCCTGTTAAATCAATGCCAATTTGTGCTTCAATTATTTGCGCCTGATATTTTGGCAAGAAACCTATGGGTAATTCAAAATGTTTATTTTCTACAGTAAGTGCTATTTCTACTAAATTTCTTATTTTTTGTTTCATCTTTAAAAATTTGAGCTAATGCTTTGAAACCATATCATTTGAGAAACTACAATTGGTTATTATCCAATAAACTATAATAACTGTTTCTACCAATAATCACATGATCTAATACAATTACTTCTAATAGCTTGCCTGCTTCTACTGCTTTCTTCGTCAATCGTATATCTAATTCACTCGGGTTCAGATTCCCTGATGGATGATTGTGACACAGAATGATACCACTTGCCAACTCTTTTATCGCGATATTAAATATCATTTTCATATCGGCAACAGTGCCAGCAACGCCACCACTGCTTATTTTATGCTTGGAAATAAATCGATTACTTCTGTTCAGACAAATAATCCAGAATTCTTCATGTGGCAAATCAGATAAAATGGGCGACATAATTTCAAACACAACCTTATCAGAAATAATTTTTTCCTGAGGTCGCACTTCTGCCTGTGCCCTTCGACGGCCCAATTCAAGAGCAGCAACAATTGAAATAGCTTTTGCTTCTCCTATTCCTTTAAATTGTGTTAGATACTCAATAGGCTTTCTTCCCAAATCAAATAAATCATTTTGAACTGAAGCTAAAATTTGCCTCGAAAGCTCTACAGCAGAAAGATCTGCATTACCCGAACCAATGATAATCGCCACCAATTCTGAATCCGATAAAGCCAATTTACCCTTTAATTGTAGTTTTTCTCTTGGTCTGTCCTCTTCAGCCCAGCATTTAATCGTTAATTTATTATCTAGAAGCATAAAACAAAAATTGGTGTACCGTTTAGATACACCAATTGCCTGTTTTCCATAAAAAGATGGAATTATATTTCAGAAAACGAAATTACTTCTTCAAACTGTTCAAATGCAACATCACCTGAGACTTTAAATGACCAGCTTTATTTTTGTGAATTTGACTTCTTTTTGCCAATTTATCCACCATTGCGACCACAGATGGCATCGTTTTCACTGCTTCATCTTTATCCGTAGAAGTTAAAAACTTGCGCAACGCATTTCTTGTTGTTTTACCATAGTAACGGTTCTCTAATCTTTTCTTAGCCGTTTGTCTTATTCTCTTTTTTGCCGATTTATGATGTGCCATTTTTTCTTTTTGAGTCTGCAAAGATAGACATAAATCTATAATTTTGGAAGATTTAAAATGAAAAAATGATTAAAATAAAGCGAAAAAAGTAGAATTTAGGCTCGAAACGAGCAGAAATTTACTTTAAAAGGCTAAAAGATCCTTTCTTATAATAATCCTTATTGTTTTGTGTATAGGTTAAAATATAAGCATAATCATCCATTTGCTGTGACAAGCCTTGATAAAATCCATTCCACTTATCCTTCTCATTATCTGATTGAAATACTAGCTCGCCCCAGCGATTAAACAATTCCAGTTTAAAATAAGTCACACCTTCGCAATTATTGGCAACTCCAAATTCATCATTCACATCATCGTTATTTGGCGAAAAAGCAGTAGGTATATAATACTGACAATCGCAGACCTCATCTTTTACTGTTATAGTGTCTGAACTAACAGAACATTCTGTATTCACTTTCACATAATAAATACCTTCTTGTTTCACAACATAAGTTGGCAATATCGTACCATCCTGCCAGATATAACTTCCACCTGCAGTTGTTGCATTTAATTCCAAAGTTTTTTTATTGCACAAAGTAACATCTAATCCTAAATTAATTTTAAAGACAGGTTTATGCTGAATAATGACTGTATCATTCGTGCTGCAAATATCTTTTGTTACCGTAACAATATAAGTTCCTGCATTAATAGCACTGATTTGCTGAGTAGTTTGTGCATTATTCCATTGATAACTTGCTCCAATATTTCCAGCATCTAAAGCAATTATAGAATCAGGACAAACCGATATATCATTACCTAAATTCACTATAGGTTTTAGATATACGGTTAGGTTTGTGGTTAATAAAGTATCACAACCTGCACTGCCTCTGATTGTATCTTTATAAATACCACTCGTTGTATACGTATTATTTCCAATCACCAATTTCTCATTACTGCAAATCGAAATAGTTCTGCTAGTTGTTTGCAACGCAGCAACACTGATAGTAGTCGTCACAACACTATCACATCGTAATACTGTTTTCAGAGTATCTTTATACGTTCCTGCTTGTGTGTAGGTACGCGTACCTATAGTATAACTTCCGTTCGGACAGATAGTAATATTTTGCGAAGACGTAATAAGAGTTGAATAGGAAAGATTTGTTGTAACAACGCTGTCACAGCCTAATGTTGTTTTTAGTGTGTCTTTATAAATACCCGGTTGCGTATAACTATTTGTACCTATGGTATAACTGCTTCCTCTGCAAATAGATATATTTTGTGAAAGTGAATATTTCGGACGTACGGTAAGATTGGTAATTATCACACTATCACAGTTTTTAGTTGTTTTAAGAGAATCAGTATAGGTTCCAGTTTGTGTGTACGTATTGATACCAACTTTTATATTTTCACCCTGACATAAATTTACAACCTGTGTTTTATTATATTTTGGATGTACTGTTAGTTTGGTAGTTATAATACTATCGCAACCAACCGAATTCACCAAGGTGTCAAAATAAGTTCCGGTTATTTTGTACGTTTTATTATTCACTTTCACACTATCGCCCTGGCAAATATCAAACGTAAATTGTTTGTACGTTGCTGACAATCCTAACTTCATAATATGGTCTTCGATTTCACCTTGTGGTGAAGATTCATAAGGTTGTTTTATGCTATTAGAATCTGTAGAAATTCGCAAACGAACAAAATATTGGTTTAAAGAAACATTTGCCGTTTCAGGAATAAAATTTAACGTATAGTTTTGTGTGCCACTGCTATTTGGTACAGTAACGATTCTAACAGAAGTTTCACCATCATCTAAATAATCACCATCATTATTCCAGTCTGCAAATGCACCGATATAGGCTTTAGAACTTGTGGTATTCGTTGCTTTCACTATTAATGGAAAGGTTTGCAGGTTAATTGGTTTTGAAGTACAGTTACCGGATGGCAAACCATCTTCCTCCACACCATCACCTTTAGCATCTGCAGAGTTTTTAGCAGTAGCTTCTGTAGTTGGTGCAGTTGTACCTAAATGTACACCGGATAAGAGTGTAGAACTTCCTGCAAACGGAACCGCATTTTTGTTTAAGTCGTATGTTATCGGTGCATCGCCATAATCATACACTACATTATTAATTGCCACCTGGCAACTACGTGTTGCATCGCAGCCTGCACTGTTTAATGCCGTTAATGAAATAGCCACAAACCCGTTTGCCAAATCTGTAGGAGTAGGCGTGTAAGTAATAGATGGATTCGTTAAGCTGCCTGTGTTTGCAATATTGGCAACAGTGGTACTTGCCCATTTTATAGTACTTGCATTTGATACGCTGATACCGCTAAAAGTTATCGTATTGCCTGCTGTAATAGCAGCAGGACAAGAAAAACCACTAATACCTGGCAACGCAGGAATGCTAACACCTTGTGCATCGGTGGCTAAATTACTGCTGCCTGTCGCATTAAATATAGTAGGTAAACTATCTACACGTACACTTAGATTGGTAAGTGCTGAACCTAAATTAATATCGATATTAAAAATAGATGTACCTGCAGGTAATTGATAGATGGGTAAGGTTTGCACACCTGTTTTACCATATAAGGCATTCGTCACATTTGGATAAGCCGATGCTAAAATATTGGGAGCAGGAATACTTAAATTATTAGTAAGATTATAGAGTTCCCCTGCAAAAGTGGCACCTGTGCCTGAAAGGTTTAAATACAATTTAGGATTGAAAATGGTAACTCCACTTGTATTATTAATCGTAACCGTTGCCTGCACATAATTACCACCACCACAACCTGATGCTGTTGGAATTGAAACCGAAACATTTACTTTATCACCAGTTGCACAGGCAGCAGTATTACCTGTAATAGTTACGTTATCCGAAGTATGAACAGCACCGTTAAAACCATCTATATTTGTAAACGTTCCTGCATTGAAATTACTATCCGGCAAAATAACAGGTGTGCCATCTGTAAGTATAAATTTTGATGCAGTAATACCAACGCTATAATTATAAGTACCTGGTGGTACTCCGCTATAGGTATAAGTATATTGACGTTTGATGCATTCGTTAGGGGTTATTTCAAGTTGATTTTCCGGACCAAACTTTACTAAGAATGCTTCATAATTACTTCCGCCGCTATTAAAAGTAGTGTCATAAGAACCTGGACTTGCAATAATGGAAGTGCTTTTTGTACTACCACTTATATATACATTACCAAACCTGTCAGCAGCTACCGAATTTGCTTCATCAAATTTATTACTACCATAATAAGTTCCCCATACTCTTAGGCCTCTGTCATTAAATTTTACCAAGAAAGCATCATGATCACCTCCAAATGCCGGTTGATATCCATTTGTTGTAGACATTTCACTTATACAACTTGTTCTTCCTACCATGTATATATTTCCTTGCTCATCAATTGACAGACCACGTGCTTCGTCCGTGTTTGTAAAAGGAGGACCATCAGGACCTGCGTAATATGTTCCCCACTGCCTTACACCTTGGGTATTAAATTTCACTAAAAATGCATCAAATCCTCCTTTAAAAAAAAGTTGATGTGTACCGGGTGTAGCTATATCATTATAACTTGTGGTATAACCCGCCAAATAAATGTCTCCATTCATATTTATTGCTAACGCACCAAAAAGATCACTAAGATTAGTACCATCCGTATTACCATAATAAGTACCCCATAGTCGAGATCCCTGTGAATTAAATTTTGCCAAAAATACATCTTGACTTTGAGCACTTGCAAAAACAGGATGGTGTGAACCAGAAGTGGCAATGTTGTTTGGACTAATTGTTTCTCCTGAAATAAAAATATTTCCTTGTGGATCTATTACTACTGCATACACCTCGTCAGAACCACTACCTCCATAATATGTTGCCCATTGTCGTACACCTTGAGAATTAAATTTTACTAAATACCCATCACGAGTTCCTCCTCCATGATTTTCTTGTTGTATGCCAGTTGTAGATATATTAAGAGTACTTTGTGTAATACCAACTAAATAAACATTTCCTTGAGAATCTACAGCTACTCCATTGCCCTCGTCTCTGTTAACACCACCATAATAAGTTCCCCATTGTTTTACACCTTGATTATTAAATTTTATCAGGAAAGCATCAAAATCTCCGCTAACAGTTTGCTGATAAGTACCGGATGTTGCAATTCCGTTCGTAGCATATGTTAATCCTGCGATATATACATTACCCTGTACATCTACAGTTAATTCTTTTGAATACGTACCTCCATCATTACCTCCTATACTAACATCCCATTGTCTTATACCCTGAGTAGTAAATTTTGCTATAAAAGACTGTTCCCTTGATCCTGTTCCTCTTGTACCACTTATATAAATATTTCCTTGCCCATCTACAACAACCGGGTTATCATAAAAAGGTGAATATGTATAATTATAATAAGTTCCCCAAATTCTGGTAAAAATTGAATCGTTAACATTAGTAGTATTTTTCAGTATAAAATTGGTAGGTGCTACAGTGTTAATATCATTTATTACAGCAGTTGCATTACCAGTATTGCATATTTCCACTTCATAGGTTACTGTATTATTGCAACCTATTCCACCTGCCTGCACATCTACATTTAATACTGCTTTTGGACTACAGGTATTATCATTGGTTCTTGTTACACCATTGCTAAAATTATTTTTTTC
>JANNVS010000281.1:0-1832 GCA_031414515.1 Sphingobacteriales bacterium
TGCTGATATCAATGGCAACCATTCATAACAGGTTACTGTAATGAATTCCGGGAAATGTTCTTCATACATGCAACTAAATTAATCAATTTTGTTTTTGTTGCTGCAATTTATTCGGTTGGCAGTTTGTTGGTTGCAAACCAACAAAGGCGAGATTTATTCGGTTGGCAGTTTTTTGGTTGCAAACCAACAAAGGCGAGGGTTTAAAAGAAACGAGTAGTTGTGCTGCTGAATTTATTTCAGTATCTAAAAGATACTAAATTGACTTTAGCTGATTTGCAATTTCAAGAACATGTTCCTCATCAGTGCCGAACATCCTCCAAAAACATTTAGCTGCTTAAATGTATGTTTTAGTCTTTTATGCTCCTCTCCTAATTCCATTGGATTGCCTCTGTCTAATTCTGTGGCCTCGTCTAACTCAGCATGGCTTTTGCAAGATGCATTTGCCCTAATTCCTTTTATCCGTTTTGTCCATTGTTCATTTTGCCCTTCTTGTAATTCATTTATAAAGTGTGAAGGATGTGCGCAGTTAATCATAAAATAAATCGGATGTTCTTTTACGCTTTCATCAACTTGTTCGATAGCTTCTTTTAAACTCATTCCAGAAGGTAGTTTACCATTGGTTTCAACAGTAAAAGAAATGACAACAGGAAGGTTAACAGCACCTGCTGCACGGGCAATTCCTATAGCTTCTTCTACATAATTCATAGTAATGGCCGAAATCATGTTGACAGGTGTATGACTAAAAGCTTCTACTTGCTTTGAATGATACTCTTGTGCTTCTTCAGCTGTCATTGTATTTTCAAGCCAATACCCATCACCTCGTGGACCTACACAGCCACTTATAATAATGGTCTCTAATTCATTTTCAAATTCACTTTTCAAATCAACCAGAAGTAGAATAGCTTTTTCATTAATATCCCAAACTGCTGATCTTGGATAACCTATTTTTTCAATCCAATCTGGGTTGGCACGCCAAGTTGGGCTTTCTAAAATGAAGCCTGTTTTAAAGTCTTTTGCAATATTTAAATATCGTCTGTAATAACTTCTAATAGCATCACACCCTTTCTCGTCTTTGAGTAAGTCAAAGGCTGCAAAGTAAGGAAGTTCAAAGCCCTCTAGAAAAACCAAAGTTGTTTCCATTCCGCCATCTGTTAAAAATAAATCGGCAGAGTCATGTGGTAGATTTGTTTTATTTTTTGTCATAGTGAAAGTTTCTGATTGTACTAAACGTGAGTATTTAAAAAAAATAAATGTGTTTGGGTTGCATCAATTAAGTAAGTATTAATATTATGCTTAGAGACTGTCAATCCATTCTCTTATTAAATCTACACTTTCCTGGTGTATTAGAACTCTGCCTATTTCAGGCATTCTTATATTTTCAATATCAGAATTTATTCTGTATAATAATATAGACTCATCTGCAAAACCAGGTTTGATTACATAAGTGAGTCCGCCAGAACCGGCTCCTGCAGCAACAGGAGTTTTCATAAAGCCTAAACTCAAAGAATCCGTATTGTGATATGATAAATATAAACCAGTATTGGCGGCAGAACCGTTTAAACTATGGCAGGAAGCACAATTTACAGATAAATAAGCTCTGGCTTTACTGTTTAAATCTGCAGTTATATCCTCAAAGTTTGGATAGGCAGGTATAACACTAATATTTGGAGTTTGTAATATACCCAATGCTACCCATTTGTTTATCTGATTGGTGGTTTCGGTAGAATAAGTGTAGTCTTTATTTATGTTATGGATTCGTGGACCTATAGGCTGTGTTTTGCCACTTACTGCATGACAATTCGAACATTGATTGAGATTAGGTATTAAATAAT
>JANNVS010000282.1:0-10652 GCA_031414515.1 Sphingobacteriales bacterium
ATAGTTCCTGTTTCTGCATATGGAAATCTTGACAATCCAATTACACCATTATTAGCAGAGCAAGCTCCATTTCCTATAGGTTTAGAATTCAGACAATTATTGACTTTGGCTATTACAAAAAATCCAGAGCGTGGCTATTTCAAATATAATCCTACTACTGATAATGCAGAACTTTATTTTGACAGTTCACAGATGGAAATATCCAGACAAGCAATGGCTCATTTCATAGACCAATTGAATGCAACAAATGGTGGCATTTTAGATAAAACCTGGTATTTTGATGGAAAAGGATTTGGTGATGATTTTACCTATCATCCTTTAGGCGGTGCGGTCTTAGGCTTATCAAGTGATTTTTATGGCAGATTAAAAGGATATGAGAACCTATATTGCTTAGATGGTTCTATGATGCCTGGATTTTCCTGTTGTGCAAATCCTGCATTAACTATTGCTGCATTGGCAGAACGTGCTATGGAAAAAATTATTGAAGAAGATTTTGTTTAGTAGAAACTATTAAATAAAAAATGCTCCAAAAAATTAGGAGCATTTTTTATTATCTTTTGGTAGAATTAGAATTTAAAAGAGACACCAATTTTTGAAACTGTCATTTCTAACCAACCCACTTCTGCCATGACACCAATATTATTGGTGAAATAATAACGAACACCTAAACCACCACCAAATGTGGCGCCAGCTAATGCACTACCACCACTTGACTTAGAAGGTATCACAATAATTGCACCAATATGCAATGGAAAATAAAAATCTAATTTCCCAGGATCTACTTTTGTACTCGCTTTATCAGCTATTAATTGATAGATATGAAATACACCTCTTGCTCCAACACCAATGAACGCGGAACCACTTCTACCTCCAAAACCTATATATCCGCCAACACTTGCATATGGATGTACTGCATAATCAAAATTAACGGTTACGCCTGGAACAAATGCCAACCCAATTCCTCTATAAAAACCACCCTTTCCTGCAATAGCAAAGTGGCTACCTAAGTTGAAACTTACATCTAACTGCATCGTTCCTTTTTCTATGCCACCATCACTACCAGATGACTTTTTTTCTTTTGCAGCTGGTGCGTACAGATTTAAGTTAGACACCTTTAGTCCTAACTGCTCTGCGAAGGTATTAGTAGTATACATCACTATAGCTAGTACCGTAAAAATTTTTATTAATTTTTTCATGGTTGATTATTTTATGTTGTAAATGTATGACTTAAAAAAATAAGTGTATATACCGAATAATAAGTAAAAGTAACCGCATGCTAAATTGTTCACATCTTTTCCACAATGATGGCGCTTGCGCCACCAACACCATTACAAATTCCAGCTGCGCCAATCTTACCATCTTTATGTGTTAAAACAGAAATTAAAGTAGTTACAATTCTGCAACCTGATGAACCAATTGGATGACCTAACGCTACTGCACCACCAAATACATTTATTTTTTCGTGTGCAATATTCATCTCTTTCATATTGGCTAAGGCAACTACAGCAAATGCTTCATTGATTTCGAAAAAATCAACATCACTTAAAGTTAAGTTTGCTTTTTGTAATGCTTTAGGAATTGCTTTTGAAGGTGTTGTTGTAAACCATTCAGGATCTTGCGATGCATCTGCAAAACCTAAAATTTTTGCCAATGGTTTCACGCCGAGTTCTTTTACTTTTTCGCCACTCATTAATACCATAGCACTTGCGCCATCATTTATTTTTGATGCGTTGATGGCTGTAATCGTTCCGTCTTTTTCAAAAGCAGGTTTTAACGCACTTACTTTTGCTTCATCAAACTTTTTATATTCTTCATCTTCTGTTATTGATATATCACCCTTTTTAGAAGTGATAACAACAGGTACAATTTCATCTTTGAAATAATTATTTGCATACGCATCTTGCGCGCGTTTGTACGAAGCAATCGCATACGCATCTTGTTCTTCGCGTGTAAACGCATAATGTTTTGCACACACTTCACCAGCATTTCCCATCATGTATTTTTTATAAGGATCTTGCAAACCATCTCGCGAAATGGCATCTAAAATTTCACCATTGCCATAACGAATACCAGTTCTGCCACTTGGCAAATAATGCGGTGCATTGGTCATGCTTTCCATGCCACCAACTACTACTACATCATTATCACCTAACATGATAGATTGCGCGCCAAGCATAATTGCTTTCATACCTGAAGCACATACTTTATTTATTGTAGTACAAGGTGTTTTTGTATTGATGCCTGCTGCAATTGAAACTTGCTGTGCCGGTGCCTGACCAACATTTGCCTGCAATACATTTCCTAAATACACTTCGTCAATCTGGTCGCCGTTTACACCAGCGCGTTCCATAGCAGCTTTCACTACTGTTTTGCCTAACTCAATTACGTTCACGCCACCAAGTACACCACTTAATGCGCCAATTGGTGTACGCGCCATAGATACTATAAATACTTCTTTCATTTTGATTGATATTTTACTTATTAAACAACATTTTTTTACATTAAATAGTTGCAATAACAACTATTATTTTCGTGGTATAAAAATACAACTATTTACCTGAATTTTGAAATGGATACTTGGAAAGTGTGGATGATTTCTGATTTAATAATTATGCAAAAAAATGTAAAAAACCCATAGAAAGTTTGGAATTATCACATTGGAAGTTTGGTGAAAAAATATTGAAAGCAATAAAGTGGAAATTTACCTCTGGTTCAACTGAAAATGGCTGGCATACACTGGTCTTATTTGATCATCTTCCACGAGCCAATTCATAGACATTTGTTTGGGAACTTTTACTGTTTCTACTTTTTGAAAAGTTTTAAATACTCTATCCCAAAAACGTGTGGTCACACCGTGGTTCATATTTGGATTATGAAAATGATGGTAGAAATGGTGTTTTCTCAGAATAATAAATGGTTTCACCAAAGGCTTAGTTGTATGATAACGGCTATGTGTCATTTCATATAGAAAATACATACTTGCAAATCCTACTACAAAAGCAAATGCATTTAAAAAAGAAACAAATAAGTTCAAAACAACAGCATCAATGCGGAAACAAACAGCGCTGCAATTACTTTTTTGTATGCCGGTGCAAAATAATTTGCTTTGGAATGATGTGTCAGATGTTCTGCCTTGAAGAAATTTTTTCCTTTATGCACGTGACCTAAAAAACGATGCAGCATATATTCTGTAAATGTCCAAGTAATAATTCCGATGAATAAAAACAATAACCACATAGCAATTTTTTTGATTGATGAATAATCATCCAATTTATGAAATTCCATTATAAATAAATAGCATACGATTTTGCTATTTTGCTAAATATATGTTAATACAAAATATCGTAATTCATCGTGCCACGATAATCGTGGCACGATGAATTATCTTACAAATAAATACACTACATACAATAACAATAGAAAGAATAAGAAACGACATTTCCATAAATTTAATGTCAGTTTTTTACCCATCCAGAGCATTGCCATTATCAGCAATGAAATACCGATTAAAATAAAAATATCTGTGTTAAATACTGGATTGTATTGGATAGGCTGAATGAATGCAGCTACGCCTAGCATGCCTAAAATATTCAGCATGTTCTGTCCTACCAAATTACTTACTTCAAATTTTGATTGGTTTGATTTTGTCATCATCATCCAATACAGCATCACAAAAGAACCACCAAGTGATAAAATAAACTGTCCTAAAAAACGTTGCGACAAATTAAATTTTCTGGAAATATCTATCAGATTATCTACTACTAAAACACCACCAGCAATTAAACCAAAGACACCAACAAATATTAAAATAACTGAAAACCAAACTGCATAATAAGATGGTTCTTCTTCAGTTTCATTGAACCAAATTGCATGATGTTTTTTTACATTGAAATAGCCGTAGGTCATAAATAAAACAAATACAGCGAGTAAAATAAAAGCTTCTGGTTTTGCAATAACCAATAAAGAAGTTGCGCCAGAAAAAATATTTTTATTCGAAATAAAATACAACAACAAGGCACTCGCCACTAAAGATAAAAGACCAATCGTTGCAGTACTTTTATGCACTCTTATGGGTCTAAAAAAGCCTGTAATACTTAATATTCCGAGCAAATTAAAGATACAGCTTCCGATGATGGTTCCTATTACTAAATCAAAATAACCGTTATAAGCAGCTAATAAAACCGTGAATATTTTTGGCAGCGAAGTGCCAAATGCCACTATGGTAAAACTAATCATAGATTCAGGAAATTTGAGCCTGCGTGCAATAGATGAGCTGCCATCTACCAGCATGCCTGAACCTCTGTTTAACAGAAAAAATCCTATTAATAATAATGGAATATTGAGCAGTAATGATATATTTTGAATCTGCATACTTCAATAATACAAAAAATAGTCGTGAGTCGTGAGTCAATAGTCAGCAAAGAATAGCATAATTCGCAATAAAAGAAGAGCCATCAAATAATGATAGCTCCATTTCTTATAATTTAATTACGACTCACGACTATAGTGTATAAGTCATTTTGCAAATTCCCATTAAACCAATAACTGGTGCGCCTACAAAGTATTGTTGTTGTCTGTTGTATAAATTAGAAAGTGAAACCGTTACATTATAATGGTCTTTCATAAATTTTGGTGTGTATGAAATATCAAAATCCATATCATGGGTTGGATTTACACGACCAATGAAATTGCCAGATAATACAGGATAACCTGCACTCCAATTAAATTTTATTCCAATATTTAATCCAATTTTTTCAACAAAATAATTTACACCAACATTCACTCTATGTTTAGGTGAATTCAATGCAATATATCCTAATGGTGAGCTTTCAACTACTACAGAATCCTTATCTACAAAAGAATAATTAGCATTTAAAGTAATTCCTTTGGGTAAGTATAAATTTGAATTAAAATCAACACCATAAATGCTAACGTCTCCAATATTACGAGTAACTAAAATCATGTTTGGGCCATTGGCTTCTTTTGGTGTAATGACTCCAATTGGCAAATTTTGAACTGCCTGACGAATTAATGTTACAAACTCATCACTTGCTGTACCATTATTATTACCACCAAATTTTGCACTCTGATCCAAGAAAGCGTTCATGGCTAATTGAATTATTGGATTTAAATTATTATAGTTTTGAATAATTTTGGGTGCTAAATATTCCATAAGTTGAGCATCATCAAACAATACTGCAGGTGTTAGTAATTGCACAGGTGCTAAATAATTTTTGTAATCAGTTCTATATACATCTACTTGCATACCAAACATTTTTCCAATCACACCTTTATATCCTAATTCATAGGTGTAGGTAGTTGTTGGTACCAATTTTTTAATATCCTGTGTCTTTTTCCAACGATCATTATTTGATTCAAAAGTTTGTTTACCTGTATTTAAATTATTAACTACTTGTCCTATATCATTCGGAATGGTTTGTGGTACTATAGAATTTACGACTAAATTTATAATTGGTAGTATAGGCGAATTATCTTCTATATCAGCTCTTAACCCAAATTGACCTCTAATTGCTGTTAAGATTCCATCCCAACCTGTCGCATTAAAAGAAACATCTCCAACATCATGAAATTGTCCTACAGTGCCATATGGTGATAGAAATTGCGGCAATACTTGACCTCCATAATTTGGATTTGCATTATAGCTATAATTAAAGCCAGTAGGTGGTGTTCCTACATTTCTAACTTCTATGCCTTGTGGTATTTCACCTTGTTTTACATCTACATAATAAGCTGCTGAGGCTGGGTTTTTAAAGGCTCTGTTAAAGGTAAAACGTAAATTATGTCCAGTTCCGGGCTTATACACGATAGCCACTTTTGGCGAAAACAATAATTTTTTGACTGCTGTATTATAATCTAAGCGAGTAGCAACAATAACACTAAATCGAGGATGTAACTTATAATCACCTTGTAAATAAACTCCATATTCATCAATTGCATCTTTGTCTTCATACTTTCCATTCAATGTTCCTTCTGTATTTGGTCGAGTAAAGAATGCGTCAAACCCATATATCAAATTCACTCTTTTTTTAAATCCATGTGAATGTTGTACTTGAACAGAATACATGTGTGATTTATCTATATAATTTCCGCCTACAGGAACAAAAAATGTCTTATGAGAATTATTACCATTCATATAGGCCTGTATAAATAAATCCTTCCAAGTAAACCGTAATTGTGCCCAGGAATATGCCCAATTTTTATTTTGCATAGCACCAATTGGGCTTGGAATGATTCCATTGCTTACATTTATACCACCTGCCATAACAATATTAATGTCTTCTTTTATTTGAATATCATAACGTGTGTCGACTTGTCCGTTTAATATTTTTTCATCTCTTTCATTTTCTATAGCCACACCTCTTCCATTTGGGTCTACACTACCATCTGGTCTTAGATAATAAATGGTATCACCAGATGCAGTAAACTTTATCACTGTAGCTGGATCAAATAAATCGCTGTATCTCCAATCATGTCCTGTAAAAAACTGACCTGATACCTTTATACCCATTTTCACATTTTTATTTTTTACATGAATAGTATCACCTACGTAAAAACCCATTGAAAATAACATACGTTCTGTAAATTTATCGAAGTCAAATTTTGGATTTGAACGATTGATATCTGTCAAAGTATCTTTTATTTTTACACGAGCACCAATAGTGGTCCAGAATTTTATTTCCTGGTATTTCAATGGTGATTTAGTTATTATATGAATGACACCTTGATTCGCATTTGGACCGTACAGTGCTGCTGCAGGTCCTTTTAATATTTCAATTCGTTCTATGTCTGCATCTGTTGTGGTCATCATCTGAAACATATTCAATCCTGTATTGGGCAATTTTGCAACTCGAGTATCTGTTAATGACATCACATCACTCGTGAAATAACCTGAGAAACCTCTTACAGAAGGCTGACCACCTTGCACACCTGTTTTTAACACCTGAACACCGGAAGAATTCTTAATATAGTCTGTGATACCTAAACCTGCTTTATTTTTAATAGCCGCTGCATCAACAGAAACGATGGAAGCTGGTGCATCCAGTGCTTTCTCTTTTTTTCTGCCAACCGAAACAACTATCTCATCCATTACATTTCCTTCTTCTAACATATCAAGATTATATGTCTGACTTTGTGTAACAGTGTATTTCTCTTCTTTTAAACCTAAGTAGGTAAATACTATTACTTCACCTTCATTGGCTTGTAATTCATAATTTCCATTAAAATCAGTAACTGTACCTCTTAATTTATTTGTTTCAACAAAAATATTTACTCCAATAAGTGGTTCCTTTGTCTTTTTATCAATAACTATACCTTTAATTAAAAATTCTTTGTTAGTTTTTCTTAAAACAACCTGAGGTATATCCTTTAACTTATCCTTGAAAGAGGAAGTATCTTTTTGTTTCTGAGCAAATAAGGAAACGGAAAAAAATAAAAAAAATGGGATTACTTTGCTTGCATGCTTCATAGTTACAATTTTGGCTTGCTTGATTCAACTTATATAAGTCAATATTTTTAAAATCGGCTCAAAGCTATTATCAAATATCTGTAATTGATACTAAATAGAATTGCAATATTGTTAACAGCTATAATTTACAAACATTATAGTAACCAAAAACAGTTAGAATGTTTAAAATAATTCATAAAATAGAATGATTACGTTAAGATTTCTGAAGGAATTCTAATTTTTAGTCCATTTATTTTTTCAGAAACAGGAATTTGACAAGACAATCTGCAGTTACCTGTATAACATGGCAAAGTCTCAAGAATACACATTTCACTGTCATCCGCACCTTCAACCATTATCTCATCTTTATTTAAAACTTCAATTCTGCAAGTAGCACATAATGCTATTCCTCCACAAATTGCTTCGATTGGATATCCTTCTCCTTTTAATACATCCATTAATGATAATTGTACACCTAAAGGAATTTCCATTGGTTGAAACGAAAAATCGTCTTGTTGTATGTGAATTATAATATTATCCATTGAAAAGATTAGTAGTAAAGAAACAGAAATTAAAATATTTCAGTACGACTTTTTTAAAAGAATTAAAATCCAGTTACACCATTTACAGTTGTATATTTTAGTGATGGTTTTTTTCCAGAAATTAATTCCGCAGCACTATGACACATCATAGCTGCTTCATGGAAGCCACATAAAATCAATTTCAACTTTCCATCATAATTATTGATGTCACCAATTGCATAAATTCCTTTTTGATTGGTAGAATAATCTCTCGTGTTTACATTAATAGCATTTTTATCAATGCTCAAACCCCAGTTTGCAATCGGTCCTAATTTTGGACTCAATCCAAATAATGCTAGATAGTAATCTGCTTCTATTTCTTTAGAAGTGCCGTCGTTATTGCTAATCGTAACTTTTTCTAATTTTCCATCGCCATGCAAATGCGATACATTTGAATTTAATTCCATTTTAATTTTTCCATCGGCAGAAAGTTGTTTCACTTTGTCAACACTATCTGGTGCACCTCGAAACATTTCACCACGGTGCACCATCGTTAGTTCAGAAGAAATATCCGCTAAAAACATCGTCCAGTCTAGTGCACTATCACCACCACCAGCAATTACAATTTTCTTATTGCGGTATTTTTCAGGGTCTAACACCATGTATTCCACGCCATTCTTTTCGTAGGCAGCCAAATTTTCGATTGCTGGTTTTCGTGGTTCAAAAACACCTAAACCACCTGCAATGCAAATAATTTTCGCATGAATCTTTGTATCTAAATGTGTTTGTAATTCAAAAGAACCGTCTTCTAATTTATTAATCGTTTCAATGCGTTCACCTAACGTAAAGGTCGGATTAAACGGTTTCGCTTGTTCCATTAAATTATCAATCAATTCTTGTGCATTGATAATAGGGAAACCTGGAATATCATAAATAGGTTTTTTGGGATAAATTTCTGTAAGCTGTCCACCTGCTTGTGGTAAGTAGTCTACCAGATGGCATCTCATTTTTAATAATCCAGCTTCAAAAATAGTGAATAAACCTACAGGACCTGCTCCAATAATGCAAATATCTGTTTCTATCATTTTTTAAAATTATGAGTTATGAGTTATAAGTTATGAGTTTTAGCATAACTTTTATCAAGTCAAAAATAAGAAGAGTGAGTTTAAAGGAATGTTATGATTTTTGGAAGAGTGAAAGTGAAAGCGTGGTTAGACGATAAATAAGCATTAAAATAAAAAAAATTTCAATAATCTAAATATTTAACCTAAGAAAAGAACAATACTATTAATAGAAACGTTATTTTGTATTTAGTAGTCGGATGATTTTAAGTCGTCTGACAATATCTGTAATTCTCTAACTCACAAATTCAAGCATTAAAAAATGAAAGCATGTATTATTGGCGCAGGCGCATCAGGAATTGCAGCATGTAAAACACTGAAAGAAAACAATATAGATTTTGATTGTTATGAGAAAGGTTCTGATGTTGGTGGTCTTTGGTGGTTTAACAATGATAACGGTCAAAATTCTATTTATAAATCTCTTTGTATAAATACATCGCGGCAAATGATGTCGTATTCCGACTATCCTATGCCTGATGATTATCCTGATTATCCGCATCATTCGCTTATTCATCAATATTTTTCCAATTATGTAGATCATTTCGGATTCAGAAATAACATTCATTTTAAAACAGCTGTAACGAACATAGTAAAAGTTGAAGAAAAATATTTTGTTACCACTGATAAAAACGAAACGTACGAATACGATGCTGTTTTAGTGTGTAATGGACATCATTGGAATCCGCGTTATGTCAATTTTGATGGCACTTTTGATGGAAAAACCTTACATGCACATGACTATAAAACTTTAGATGGTTTTGAAGACAAAGAAGTATTAATTATTGGTATTGGAAATTCTGCTGTTGATATTGCTTGTGAATTGACGACTGTTGCTAAAAAAGTAATAATTTCAACCCGAAGCGGTGCTTATATTATTCCAAAATATTTATTTGGAATTCCAACTGATCATATTTCCAAACCGCCGTTGGCGTATGCACCTTTGGCTATACAACGCGCTGCACTAAAAACTATCTTAGAAATTAATGTTGGCAAACAAGAAAAATATGGCGTTCCAACTCCAAACCGACCGATTTTGACGGAACATCCAACTATTTCACATGATTTATTAAATAAGGTTGGTCATGGTAAAATAAAAATAAAACCAAATATTAAGAAGCTAAATGGTAATACAGTGTTGTTTGATGATGGAACTGAAGAAAGTTTTGATATCCTAATACATTGCACAGGTTATAAAATGACTTTCCCGTTTTTTGATAAAGATTTCTTAGACCCAAAAGATAATGAAGTGCCATTATATCATAAAGTGGTGCATCCTGAACACGAAAATTTATTTTTCTTGGGTTTAATTCAACCCTTAGGTGCCATTATGCCATTATCAGAAGTACAAGCCAAATGGATTGCCAGCTTGCTTTCAGGGAAATCAAAATTACCAAGTAGAGAAAAAATGCAGAAAACAATTGCAGAAAACCGAACTGAAATGCGAAAACGCTATAAAGATTCTTTAAGGCATACTGTTCAGGTAGACTTTTATCCTTATAAAAGATTGATAGAACAGGCGATGAAGCAGTAGTTTAGTATTTCCAG
>JANNVS010000283.1:0-1840 GCA_031414515.1 Sphingobacteriales bacterium
ACAAACAAAACAGGCATCGCCATCAATATCATTGATACAACAGCATACACTAAAACACACATCTGAAAAATAGATTCGTTTGACATCGTATCTCTAAACACACTCATAATGATATTAATCGTTTGTCCAATTCCAATACCAAGTGCATACGCAATGGACAACATCATTACAATATGCAAGCGTTCTTTTTCTTTTTTAGCAATTTCATTTATTAATGCATTATATGGTGTAGTATAAAAACACTTTACTACAAATGCAGCTAATACAGTTGTAGATAACCACACAACATTTAAAGAATGAATGTTATCTTTTAAAGGAAAAAAAACAGCTGCAGACAAAAAAGCAAATGGCATAATGGAAAATGCCATAAACGTTTTTCTCTTGCCAAATTTAAACGTACTTCTATCGCTTAAACTACCAACTATCGGCTCCATGAACGCACTGATAAAATAACCTACGGCAGATAAAATTCCAATTATTGTAAATACTTTAAAAACTGCACCTTGATATACAAATGCTTTAAATAATGGAACACCATTATCTGGTGGTAAATAAAAAAAGAAGATTAATTCTGTAAAACCAAATACTGCCAAACTCCAGCCTGTTTGACCTGCTGCAAATGCAATTTTTCTAATTAACGGAACTTCTTCATCAACGACATTTTCATTCATCCAACTAAGATAAACTAATTATTTATCTTCAATAATACTAAGTAGAATTTTTCAATGTATTCACCACTTTATGATATGGACAATTAGGTGATTTTATTAATTTAGCTGGTCCTAAATCTTCCATTGTATAACCATTCGGATATGCCTTATGTTTAAAATCGCGTGTACGAATATATGGTGTGGTTCTAGGAATTAAACTTTCGGCATAACTTCTTGCTCGCAAAGATTTTGCAACAAGTGTACGCATAGCTTCGCTTGGTTCTTTATAATTAAATGCTTGCAATAAACGCGGTTCCATCACTGCATGTAAAAATGGACGCACTGAATCAAACAAAAATTTCGGAACATACCAACTAAGCAATAAATCTTCAGTAGCACGTCCTACTTTAAAATTTGCTTCAGAATACACAAAATATTTGTCTTCATAATTATCATGGAATTTTTTAAATACTGAAATAGAATTTGGAATATCTTTAATATGCATCTTCTCGCCTATTTCTTTCCATACATAAAAACCAGCGAGTTCTTCATGTGAAGTTAGTTTTCTATAACCAAATTTATTTATCCAATAGCCTGTTTCAAATATAAATGTACTAAGCACATATAGATAATCTTCGTTGGTAATTTTATAATTGGAATGAATCCAGTTCAGACGTTCTAATGCTTCCCAACCTCTACTACCTTCTTCTAATCCATGTTCAATAATTTCGCTTAAAATCAAATCTGTATCATCATATCTTTTCTGCGAATGATGCTCAAATTCTTTTGTATTGTGTAAAATTTTAGCAATAGATGGAACGGCAAATGTTTTGTACAATGCCAATTCTAATGCACGGTTAAAATCCCATGGAAACTCATAAAAAACTGTCAACCGCACAATTTCCCAGGCATCTTTTTCAGGATGCAAAGATTCTATTTTTTGCAGTATTTTTGAATTTGCCATAAACCAATTTAATTAAATAAATTGGAATACACACTCAGTGAGTGTTTTATTGTCTTTGGTTAATTTGTATAGAATATTATTTATTCGGTTGTGGTGTCATTCTTAAATAAGGTTTTATGATTTTGAAACCTTTCGGAAATTTTGTTTCAGCAACTTCATTTGTAATAGCTGGTGCAATTACCACATCTTCTCCATCTTTCCAATTAACAGGTGTTGCGACGCTGTA
>JANNVS010000284.1:0-4356 GCA_031414515.1 Sphingobacteriales bacterium
CTGCTGGGGTAATGGAAGTTTAGCTGTTTTACCCGCATATTTCTTTTGTTTAGATGGATTAAGTTTGACAATTCCATTACAAGGCGCTGGTGCAGGTGCTGTTGTAACAGCTGGTGATCCTGGTGTTTATGATACAGGAACAAGTAATATTACTTGGACGATTACGCGTCCTTTCTTCCCAGGTGGAGCATTAGTTAGATTAAAAAGTTGGACTAAAATATAATTTACTATCAATTAAATAATAAAAAAGAAAAAATTATAATATGAAAAGATTTAAATATATAACGGTTGCAATGCTCCTTTCTATGGGTATATTTTCTTGTACTGAGGAATACAAGATAAATAATTCAGCCACAGTAAATATGTCTGGAGAATGGTGGGTAGAAATCTTTGCTGAAGATGACACTACTCTATTATATGCATTTGAAGATCTTGAAGGTTCGTTCTTTACATCCAATACCTCTGCAGATATAAATACAGAAATACTTTTAAACTTACCTGCTGGGCCATTTGGACCTTTTGCTTTTAAATTAAAAGCTCCAATTAATTATGCTACTACGTCTTTTGTAAATACAGCAAATTTACTTAACCTAAATGATTCTACGCCGTCTATTACAGTACATGAAGGCAATATATTCAAAAATGCTGCTACAGCACCCTCTTTACATTCTACAGATAGTATAAGATTGGTAGTTGAATATGTTGATGGAGATCCAGGTGTAAAATATATCTTTAAAGGATATAAAGATACAGGTTGGCCAGAAGATAGACACGACTAGTATTTATTACTAAAATAATATAAAGCCATCTAACTTAATAGATGGCTTTTTTATTGCTACTTAACACACATTTAATTTGCCTTAAACCCAAATTTTCTTTACAGTTTTGTATCTTTGCACCGCAATTTTAAAGCAATAGTGGTCAAAAAGTCTCGCATATTCATTTTTCTTATTTCATTATTGATACCAATAGTATTAATAGCTAATCCAGAAGCAACTGCAGCAGAAGGTAAAATAGAAAAATCTGATATTTCCAAAGAAATAGTAGAACATATTATGAACCACGTAGCGGATGCGAATGAATATCATATTCTTACGCTTGGCGAAAAACACGTTACATTGCCATTGCCTTGTATTTTATTTAATAAAAGCACACATCAATTCTCTTTCATGCTTTCATCTGCATTTCATCATAACGAGAAAATTGAAGGATATAAGTTAAATGAAGAAACAGGAAGAGTGGTAGATGCTCAAACAGGAAATAGAGATTCATTTATTGATTTTTCTATCACCAAAAATGTATTTCACATGATTTTGGGCTTTCTAATTTTGGCATTGGTCTTTATTAGTATTAAGAAGAGATATACGACACATAAAAATAAAGCACCAAAAGGATTACAAGGTTTTATAGAACCGATAATTGTTTTTTTAACAGATGAAATATTTCAACCAATACTTGGTAAAAATTATGAAAAATTTATGCCGTATTTATTGTCTGTTTTCTTTTTTATTTTAATCAACAATTTATTAGGGTTAATTCCATTTTTTCCAGGTGGCGCAAATGCATCTGGCAATATAGCATTCACATTCGTGCTTGCATTTTGTTCTTTTATCTTAATAAATATTAACGGAACAAAAACGTATTGGAGGCATATTTTTGCAATGCCTGGTGTTCCATGGCCAGTTTTACTAATGATTACACCAATAGAGATATTAGGTATTTTTTTAAAGCCAATTGTTTTGATGCTTCGTTTGTTTGGAAATATTACAGGCGGACATATTGCTGTATTAAGTATAGTAAGTCTTATTTTTATTATGGGTGAGAACGGTATTAAACTTGGCGGCGCAATTGCAGGTGGTGCCATGGCACTGCCATTATTATTGTTTGTGAGTGCAATAGAATTGTTAGTTGCCTTTTTACAAGCATTTGTATTTACTTTACTTTCTTCCATTTTTATTAGCATGGCATTGGAAGAGCATCATCAGGAAGAACATCATTAATTATAAAAATTAAATTAAGTATTATGACAACAATTACAGGAATTGCAGCTATCGGAGCAGGTTTAGCCGCTGTCGGTGCAGGAATCGGAATCGGATTAATCGGAGGAAACGCGATGCAAGCAATCGCTCGTCAACCAGAAGTAACAGGAGATATTCGTACTAACATGATTATCATGGCAGCATTGGTAGAAGGAGCAGCGATTATCGCTATGATCTTGTCTTTTTTGATGAATTAATAAATCAATTTCGCGAATGCGAGTAACATTACCAATAGGTAATTAAAACTAAATGCTATGCATATATTGGCATTTGATCCAATACAGCTAATTACACCTGACTTAGGCATGGTGTTTTGGACAACTATTGTCTTTTTATTATTTTGGTTTTTAATCGGCAAGTTCGCATTAAAACCAATTACTAAAGCAATAAAAGACAGAGAACTCTTTATTAATGACGCTCTTTCTGCGGCAGATAAAGCAAAAACAGAAATGCAACAACTGCAATCTGATAATGCTGCTTTATTAAAAGAGGCAAGAGATGAAGGTGCTAAAATATTAAAAGAAGCAAAAGAGATAAAAGAATCTGTCATTGCGGAAGCTCATAACAGAGCAAAAGAAGAAGCAGCGAAAATTGTTGCATCAGCAAAAGTAGAAATAGACACACAAAAGAAAGCCGCTTTAGCAGAAGTGAAAAACGAAGTGAGTAAAATCTCTTTAGAAATAGCACAGAAAGTATTAGGTCGTGAGTTGGATACAACGAAAGACCAACAAAACTATATCAATTCATTGGTAGATAAAATGAACTAATGTCAGTAGAAAAAGTAGGGAAACGATATGCAAAAGCATTATTTGACGAAGCTGTAAAAACAGGTTCGTTAGATATTATTTATGCAGATTTAGGGCTATTAGATTCGACATTAAAAGCAAGCAGAGAATTAAAAGCAGTTTTCAAAAGTCCAGTTATTAAAAGCTATAAAAAAGAAGCAATTACCAAAGAAATTTTCGGCGGCAAAGTAAATGCAACAACAGAAAATTTCTTACAATTAGTGATTCAGCAAAGTAGAGATGGCTATTTGCCTGAAATTATTACGGCATTTTTTAAATTGTATAACGAAACTAAAGGCATTTCCGAAGTAACAGTAACAACAGCTACTGAGTTAGACAGTGTAAACGAACAAAAAATTGTTGACTTTATTAAATTAACATCAGGTTATCCAAATGTAAAAATTAATAAAAAAACAGATGCAACTATTATTGGTGGTTTCATCGTGGACTTTGGCGGAAAATTATATGACAATTCTGTTCGATATAAATTGAATAAAATAAAAAAAGAAATTTCTTTAAACTAAGATAAATTATAACAAAATGGTAGAAGTAAGACCGGATGAAATATCAGCAATACTGCGTCAGCAATTAGGAAACGTTTCTACAGAAGCACAATTAGAAGAAGTAGGAACCGTCTTACAGGTTGGTGATGGAATTGCACGTATTTATGGATTATCACAAGTAAAAGCAGGAGAATTAGTAGAATTCTCTAATGGCATGAAAGCCATTGCATTAAACCTGGAAGAAGATAATGTAGGCGTAGTATTAATGGGTGCATCAGATGAAATTAAAGAAGGCGATAGTGTAAAACGTACCGGATTAATTGCATCTTTAAATGTAGGCGAAGGTATGTTAGGTCGTGTTGTGAATACACTAGGACAACCTATCGATGGAAAAGGACCAATTGGTGGTGAATTATTTTCTATGCCATTAGAAAGAAAAGCACCAGGTGTTATTTATCGCCAACCAGTAACTGAACCGTTACAAACTGGTATTAAGTCTATTGATGCTATGATTCCAATAGGTCGTGGACAAAGAGAGCTAATCATCGGTGACCGTCAGACTGGAAAAACTGCCATTGCAATTGATACGATTATCAATCAAAAAGAATTTTACGACAGAGGTGAGCCTGTTTATTGTATATATGTAGCATGTGGTCAAAAAGCATCTACGGTAGCAAATATTGCACAAACATTGGAAGAAAATGGTGCTATGCCTTACACAGTTATCGTGGCAGCAAGTGCAGCCGATCCAGCTCCAATTCAATTTTATGCACCTTTTGCAGGAGCTGCAATTGGCGAATTTTTCAGAGACACAGGTCGTCCTGCATTAATCGTGTATGATGATTTATCTAAACAAGCCGTGGCGTATCGCGAAGTTTCTTTATTATTAAAAAGACCTCCTGGACGTGAAGCATATCCTGGAGATGTATTTTACTTACATTCTAGATTACTCGAAAGGGCATGTAGGTTAAATGCTGAAAATGGTGGTGGCTCTATCACTGCTTTGCCTATTATCGAAACACAAGCGGG
>JANNVS010000285.1:0-1736 GCA_031414515.1 Sphingobacteriales bacterium
GCATATTTCGGATTTCCGAAACCTTCGTGCAGTACACGCAAAATTGCCAGACAAACATCTAAGCCAATAAAATCTGCTAACTGCAATGGACCCATAGGATGTGCCATGCCGAGTTTCATCACTGTATCAATTTCTGAAACACCAGCAACGCTTTCATACAACGTATAAATAGCTTCGTTTATCATTGGCATCAAAATTCTGTTGGCTACAAAACCAGGATAGTCGTTTACTTCAACAGGAATTTTTTGTAAGTTTTTAGAAACTTCAAACACTAAATTATTGGTTTCATTACTCGTTGCATAACCACGAATCACTTCTACTAATTTCATCACAGGAACTGGATTCATAAAATGCATACCAATTACTTTATCAGGTCGTTTGGTAACGGCGCCAATTTTTGTAATAGAAATAGAAGAAGTATTACTTGCCAAAATACAATGCGGCGCGCAAATCTCATCCAACTCGCGAAATATTTTTTCTTTGATATTGAAATTTTCCGAAGCCGCTTCAATCACCAAATCACTAGTTGTAGCGCAATCTTTTACTGAAGTAAATGTTTTAATATTTTGAAGCGTTTGTTGTTTTACTTCTTCTGTAATGGCTGCTTTTTGTACTTGTCTGTCTAAATTTTTTGTAATCGTTTGAATTGCTTTGTCTAAAGCTGTTTTTGCAATATCCACTAAAGAAACTTGATAGCCAAATTGCGCACACACATGTGCAATTCCATTTCCCATTGTTCCA
This sequence comes from Sphingobacteriales bacterium, assembly GCA_031414515.1. GTDB lineage: Bacteria > Bacteroidota > Bacteroidia > Chitinophagales > JADIYW01 > JADJSS01. Next base: position 742 of record JANNVS010000285.1, read on the forward strand.
GAACCAATGACTGTAATATTTTTTATAGACATTTTAAAAATTTATTTGCAAGTTATCATTTTACTTTAATAGTATTTATAATATTTAAAGAATAGACTCCACTATATAACTTATTCCATTGATTTCAGCTTTTTCTTTTTCGTGCAACCCAATCAGTTTTGCACCCAATGGCGATTGTGGTGATATTGCTATAATTGGCTTGTCATCAATCACACTTTTCCCTAATGCAACACTTAAAAAGAAATAACCTTTGTTCGTTTTTATTAAACTGCCTTTGATAATTTCTGAGGATTCAAGCAAAATATTGATTCTTTCAAATTGTATTTTCTGTTCCGTTGCTTCTTTAATTTTTACACGTGTGTTTTCCTGTTCTATTTGCAACATCGCCAAAGCAGTTTCGTGTTTGTCGCCTGCGGTACTTTTAGTTTCGTTTTTAGCACTATCGTTGAGTTCTTGTAAGGCGTTTTGTAATGCAATTATTTTATCATTCAAAGCTGATAAATAATATTGATATACTTTTTGTTTGAAATTCAAAATAAATGAAATGTACTATGCTTTTTTCAGGAAACAGGTTTTTAAAACTAATCTTACTTTTTCTACACGGCACTCAATTTCTTCTTCGTCATCGGTAAGATGAATATTTTTGATAGTCATTCCTTTTTTTAATTTTACATTAGTGCCTTTCGGATCTAAACTTTTAATTAAAACAACGGCATCGCCTTCTTTAAGAATAGTGCCATTACTATCTTTTACTACTATTTCATCCATGATAAATTATATTTTCAAAGGTACAAAAAAGGAAAACAATGCTATGTATTCTTTCCATACACTTCATTTGATTGCTGTGAAACACGAATAAACGTAGTGCATTTCGGAACAGATTTTAAAGATTTTGCTCCGATATAAGTACAAGTGGAACGAATGCCACCCAAAATACTTTTTATCGTATTATTTACGTCACCGCGATATTTTACAGCAACAGTTTTTCCTTCAGA
>JANNVS010000286.1:0-6041 GCA_031414515.1 Sphingobacteriales bacterium
CGTTATGACAGAACAGAAAATGAAAAATTAGTAAGTTTTGAAGATGATGTTAAAATCTATAAACTAACTAAATATGCACGTACGAACCAAGCTACTTGTATCAACTTACGTCCAATTGTACGTAAAGGTGAAAAAGTAGTAAAAGGTCAGATTTTGTGCGAAGGTTATGCAACTCAAAACGGTGAATTAGCACTGGGTAAAAACTTATTAGTGGCATTCATGCCATGGAAAGGATTTAACTTTGAAGATGCAATTGTAATATCTGAAAAAGTAGTACGTGAAGATATCTTTACCTCTATCCATATTGAAGAATATGAAATGGATGTGCGTGATACAAAATTAGGTGAAGAAGAATTAACCAATGATATTCCAAATGTGAGCGAAGATGCTACACGTAATTTGGATGAAAATGGTATCATTCGTATAGGAGCAAAAATTAAAGAAGGCGATATCTTAATTGGAAAAATTACACCAAAAGGTGAAACAGATCCAACGCCTGAAGAAAAATTATTACGCGCTATTTTTGGAGACAAAGCTGGCGATGTAAAAGATGCTTCTTATAAAGCACCTCCATCAACAGAAGGTATTGTTGTTACCACTAAACTTTTTCAGAAAGCTAAAAAAGACAAAAATTCTAAAGTTAGAGAAAAGGCAGAATTAGAAAAAGTAGAAAAAGTTCATTTACTGAATTTAGAAGAAATTAAAAGAATACTTGTCGTTAAATTATTACAACTCGTAGGTGGTAAAACTACATCTGGTATTAAAAATATATTTGGTGAAGAAGCTGTTCCAAAAGGAACAAAATTTTCTGAAAAATTATTAGGTGGATTAAATTACCAGAATTTAGATACTTCTGATTGGACGAAAGAAGATGAAACGAATGAATTAATCAAACGATTAATTCATAATTTCAACATTAAATTCAATGAAGAAAAAGGTCGTTTCTTACGCGATAAATATTCAATTACTGTTGGTGATGAATTACCATCTGGAGTTTTAAAACTTGCTAAAGTTTACGTTGCACAAAAACGTAAATTAAAAGTAGGTGATAAAATGGCAGGTCGCCACGGAAATAAAGGTATCGTAGCTAAAATCGTTCGTGATGAAGATATGCCATTCTTAGAAGATGGAACGCCAGTTGATGTGGTATTAAATCCACTTGGTGTGCCTTCTCGTATGAACATCGGTCAGATTTACGAAACTGTTTTAGGATGGGCTGGTAAAGAATTAGGTGTGAAATTTGCTACACCAATTTTCGATGGTGCTCACGTAGATCAAATCGCAGAATACGTTGAACAAGCAGGTCTGCCTCGTTTAGGTAGTACCTATTTATTTGATGGTGAAACTGGTCAACGATTCGATCAAAAAACAACAGTAGGTGTTATTTATATCATTAAGTTATCACATATGGTGGATGATAAAATGCATGCACGTTCTATTGGACCTTACTCTTTAATTACACAACAACCGCTAGGTGGTAAAGCACAATTTGGTGGTCAGCGTTTAGGAGAAATGGAAGTTTGGGCTTTAGAAGCTTATGGTGCAGCTAATATTTTACAAGAATTATTAACAGTAAAATCTGATGATATCCAAGGTAGAGCAAAAGCTTACGAAGCAATTGTAAAAGGTGATAATTTACCTATTCCTGGAATTCCTGAATCATTCAATGTATTAGTACATGAATTAAGAGGACTTGCATTAGACTTGGATTTTGATTAATAGTTTTTTGGTTTTTTGAGAAATTGAATTTTTAAGTTTTATAAAAATAATAACTATGCCTTTTAAAAAGGATAATAAAATCAACACAGAGTTCAAAACGATAACGTTAAAACTCGCTTCTCCAGATTCTATCTTGGAACGTTCATACGGTGAAGTAAAAAAACCGGAAACCATCAACTACAGAACTTACAAACCTGAGATGGAAGGTTTATTTTGCGAACGTATTTTTGGACCTACAAAAGACTATGAATGTTTTTGTGGTAAATACAAACGTATTCGTTACAAAGGTATTGTTTGTGACCGTTGCGGTGTTGAAGTAACAGAAAAAAAAGTACGTCGTGAACGCATGGGACACATCAAATTGGTAGTGCCTGTTGTACATATTTGGTATTTCAAATCCTTGCCTAATAAAACAGGTTACATGTTAGGTTTGTCTTCCAAAAATGTAGAAGCAATAGTATACTACGAAAGATATGTAGTTATACAAGCAGGTGTTACAGAAGAAGGCGTGATGATAAACGGCGAGAAAAAAACATGCAAGTATTTAGATTTATATACAGAAGAAGAATACTTGGATATTTTAGACGCTCTTCCAAAAGATAATCAGTTATTATCTGAAGATGATCCAAATAAATTTATTGCTAAAATGGGTGGCGAAGCCGTTCATGGTTTATTGTCAAGAATTGATTTGAAAAAATTATCAGGTGAATTGCGTCACAAAGCATCACACGAATCTTCACAACAGCGTAAATCTGAAGCTTTAAAACGCTTAAGTGTTGTGGAAGCATTCCGTGAAGCCAATGAACATGTAGAAAACAAACCTGAATGGATGGTTGTTCAATATTTGCCAGTAGTTCCACCAGAATTGCGTCCTTTAGTTCCATTAGATGGTGGTCGTTTCGCATCTTCAGATTTGAACGATTTATATCGTCGTGTAATTATAAGAAACAACCGTTTAAAAAGATTAATAGAAATTAAAGCGCCAGAAGTAATCTTACGTAATGAAAAACGTATGTTGCAAGAAGCAGTAGATTCATTATTCGATAACTCACGAAAATCAAATGCAGTAAAAGCTGAAGGTGGTCGTGCGTTAAAATCATTATCAGATGTTTTAAAAGGTAAACAAGGTCGTTTCCGTCAAAATTTATTAGGTAAGCGTGTAGATTATTCAGGACGTTCAGTAATTGTAGTAGGACCTGAGTTAAAATTACATGAATGTGGTTTACCCAAAGACATGGCGGCTGAATTATTCAAACCGTTTATTATTCGTAAATTATTAGAACGTGGAATTGTAAAAACTGTGAAGTCTGCAAAGAAATTAGTAGATAAAAAAGAAGCAGTTATTTGGGATATCTTAGAAAATGTTTTGAAAGGCCATCCAGTTATGTTAAACCGTGCACCAACATTACACCGTTTATCTATCCAGGCTTTCCAACCCAAATTAATTGAAGGAAAAGCAATCCAATTACATCCATTAGTTTGTACTTCATTCAACGCCGATTTTGATGGTGACCAAATGGCAGTTCACGTTCCATTAAGTAACGCAGCAATTTTAGAAGCTCAGTTATTAATGTTGGGTTCTCATAATATCTTAAATCCACAAAACGGTACACCAATTACCATTCCGTCACAAGACATGGTTTTAGGATTATATTATCTTACAAAAGGTAAAAAATCTACTAAAGAAGAAATAGTACGTGGAGAAGGAAAAGTATTTTATTCTGCTGAAGAAGCTATCATTGCTTTAAATGAAAATAAAGTTGATTTACATGCTAATGTAAAATGCAGAGTTCGTGTAAAAGAAGGAACAGAATTTAAAATTAAAATAATTGAGACTACAGTTGGTAGATTGTTATTTAATGAAGTAGTTCCTTCAGAAGCTGGTTATGTAAATGAGTTATTAAGTAAGAAAAATATCAAAACAGTAATTGGAGAAGTATTAGTAAATACAAATATTCCAACTACAGTTAAATTCTTAGACGATATTAAAGAAATTGGTTTCCGTCAGGCATTCAAAGGTGGTCTTTCATTCAATATTGATGACTTGATAATTCCAGATGTGAAAGAAAAATTATTGATAGGTGCCGCAGAAGAAGTAGAAGAAGTTTGGCAAAATTTTAATGGCGGTTTAATTACAAATAACGAACGTTATAATCAAATTATTGATATTTGGGGTCGTGTAGATACAAGAATTACTGAAACATTGATGAAAGAAATTTCAACGCACAAACAAGGGTTTAACTCTGTTTACATGATGTTGGATTCAGGAGCGCGTGGTTCTAAACAACAAATTAAGCAGTTAGGTGGTATCCGTGGATTGATGGCAAAACCTCGTAAATCTGGCTCTAGTGGTGGTGAAATTATTGAGAATCCAATTCTTTCTAATTTCAAAGATGGCTTAAACGTATTAGAATACTTTATTTCAACTCACGGTGCTCGTAAAGGTTTGGCAGATACAGCCTTGAAGACGGCAGATGCTGGTTACTTAACACGTCGTTTGGTTGACGTTGCACAAGATGTCGTTATTAATGGCGTTGATTGTGGAACATTGAGAGGATTAAATACTTTTGCTCTTAAAGAGAACGAAGAAATAATTGAATCTTTATTCGATAGAATTGTTGGAAGAACTGCATTATTAGATATTATTCATCCAATTACAGGTGAGGTTATCGTTAAAGAAGGTATCATGATTTTAGAAGCAGAAGCAACTATAATCGAAGAATCACCAATTGAAAGTGTAGAAATTCGTTCTGTATTAACTTGCGAAATGCGAAGAGGTGTTTGTGCAAAATGTTATGGAAGAAGTTTAACTAATAATCGTCCAGCACAATATGGTGATGCTGTAGGTATTGTGGCAGCACAATCAATCGGTGAGCCAGGAACACAGTTAACACTTCGTACTTTCCACACAGGTGGTACAGCAGCATCCGTTGCCACTGAATCTAATATGCTTGCAAAATTTGATGGTAAATTAGAATTTGATAGTGTAAAAATTGTTAAGCAAGATGGTGAAGATGGCGAATTGAAATCTGTTGTTATTGGTAGAACTGGTGAGATAAATATAGTTGATGAAGCAACAGACAGAGTATTTATTACTAATAATATTCCATATGGAGCAACATTAGCAATTAAGAATGGACAAAAAATTAAAAAAGGAGATGTAATTTGTTCTTGGGATCCTTTTAATAACGTAATCATTTCTGAATTCAAAGGTTCTATAAAATTTGAACACGTTATAGAAGGTATTACTTATCGAGAAGAGTTGGAAGAACAAACAGGTCACCGCGAGAAAGTAACTATTGAATCAAGAGATAAGAAAAAATCTCCTTCTATTTTAATTGTTGACGAAAAAGGTAAAGATTTATATTCTTATTCTATTCCTGTTGGAGCACATATTTCAGTAGAAGATGGTGCTGCAGTATTTCCAGGTACTATCATCGTAAAAATACCTCGTATCTTAAGCAAAGTACGAGATATTACAGGTGGTTTGCCTCGTGTACAGGAATTATTTGAAGCACGTAATCCGTCGAATCCTGCTAAAGTTTCTGAGATTGATGGACAAGCTACATTTGGAAAAATTAAACGTGGTAACCGTGAAGTCACTATCACTTCTAAAGATGGTGTTCAAAGAAAATATTTAGTTCCTTTAACAAAACATATCTTGGTTCAAGATGGTGATTTCGTGAAAGCTGGTATGCCTCTTTCTGATGGAGCAATTACGCCAAGTGATATTTTGAAAATCAAAGGACCAGCGGCGCTTCAAGCGTATTTGGTAAATGAAATTCAGGAAGTATATCGCTTACAAGGTGTTCGTATCAATGACAAACATATCGAAGTTATTGTAAAACAAATGATGGGTGACGTATTAGTTAGTGATGCTGGTGATACTATTTTCTTAGAAAATGAAAGAGCAGATAAGTTTGATTTTATTGAACAAAATGACTTCATCTACGATAAGAAAGTAATTACTGAAGCTGGAGATTCTGAACAATTGGTGGTAGGTCAAATTGTTACTATGCGTCAAATTCGCGAAGAAAATTCCTTCCTAAAACGTAATGATAGAAAACCTGTAGAATTCCGTGATGCAATTCCTGCAACAGCAAGCCCATTGTTGCAAGGTATAACAAGAGCTTCATTAGGAACACACAGTTGGATTTCTGCTGCCTCTTTCCAGGAAACTACAAAAGTATTGAATCAGGCTGCTATCAATGGAAGAGTTGACTTGATGCGTGGTTTAAAAGAAAATGTAATTGTAGGTCATAGAATTCCTGCAGGTACTGGTGTGCGTGAATTTGAAAATGTGATGGTAGGTTCTAAAAAAG
>JANNVS010000287.1:0-3873 GCA_031414515.1 Sphingobacteriales bacterium
CACCAACGATATACAAACACAAAAAGCGTATAAAGAACGTGCCATTTTTTATGATAAAAATTACGATCAGAGTTTTATGAAAGCTGGTGCAGACAAACTAAAAATTAAAACCGAACAATCTTATGTTCATGTATTAATGAATTTTTTTAAAAAACGAAGTTAATGTGGTAATGTAGCAATGAAATAATTTAATTATTTAGAAGAATGAATCTAAACAAAGCTAAAATAAATGAAAGCAGTTTAATGAAGTATAGAAATATTGCTTCATTGCTTCATTATTTTATTATTTCATTCTTATTGTTTGCAACATACAACACATCAGCACAAACAGCAACAGCATCTACCAAACAAAAAGAATATATAATCGGAGACTGGATTCCTGTAGATTTATTTGTTTCAACCACCTCAAACAATAAAGTAGCTTTTCCAAACCTGAAAGATTCTATCTCAGAAACAATAGAAGTTGCCAATTTTACGGCAATTGATACTCTGAAAAAATCAGGACAATCAGATTATCACCAACTCGTAAATTTGATAGTATTTGATACTGGGCAAATTTTGTTGCCTCAATTTCAATTTCTAGTTGATAACAATGGGAAATTAGATACCATCATTTCTGAGCCTATTTTAGTTCATGTAGCTGGTGTAAAAATAGATACTACTAAAGATATAAAAGACATAAAAAAACCATTAAAAATACCTTATACTTTTCAGGAAATATTGCCTTTTATCTTGGGTGCTTTAGCAATACTTATTTTTGCTGGTATAATTACTTGGTTTATTATAAAAAGAAAAAAGAAACAAAAACCTATCGATGAAAAGTATTTATTGCCACCACATGTTTGGGCTTTAAAAGAATTAGAAAAACTACAGCTTGAAAAATTATGGCAGACTGGTGAAGTAAAAAATTACTATTCACGATTAACAGACATTGCCAGAACGTATATAGAATTAAGGTATAAGGTTCCAGCGATGGAGCAAACAACAGTAGAATTAATGAGATCAATGCACAAAGGAATTATAAAACAAACTTTCAAAAAAGAGCTTAATGAAATACTTACCTTAAGCGATCTGGTAAAGTTTGCCAAAGCTCAACCAGATTTTATTGAAAACGAAAATTCATTAAAAATAATTAAAGACTTTATTGATAAAACAAAATTGTTTGAAGAAGAAAAGAAAACGATTAACAAATAATGATGTACGAATAACAATGAATTTAAATACTACTAATTACTAATGACTATTCGCTAATGACTAATTTATTTCCATATACATTTGCGCATCCACACTACTTTTGGTTATTGTTGGCATTGCCATTTTTGGTATATTGGTTATACTATAAACGAAAAACATTCTTTCCAACATTTAATATTCCACAGCATGGTGGCGTATTATTGCAGCCAACTTCTTTTAAAGTAAAATTATTAATAGCACTACCAATTTTAAAAATATTTTCATTTATTTTTTTAGTAACTGCCTTAGCACGGCCACAAAGTTCATTATCTGAAAAAGAAATTTCTACACAAGGAATTGATATTGTTTTGTCGTTAGATATTTCAGGTTCTATGTTGGCAAAAGATTTTGAACCAGACAGATTAGAAGCAGCAAAAAAAGTAGCGATGCAGTTTATAAGAGAACGAAAAAATGACAGAATAGGATTAGTCGTATTTTCTGGTGAAAGTTTTACTCAATGTCCAATTACCATAGACCATCAAGTTCTTTTAAATCTATTTAAAGACATTCACAGCGGCATGGTAGAAGATGGCACAGCTATTGGTATGGGTTTGGCAACTGCAGTAGCGCGCTTGAAAGAAAGCAAATCAAAAACCAAAGTCATTATTTTAATGACAGATGGCGTTAATAATATGGGTTTTATAGATCCATATACTTCAATACAAATTGCAAAAACGTATGGTGTGCGTGTGTATACAATTGGTGTAGGAAAAAATGGAAACGCGCCATATCCTGTAAAAGATCAAAATGGGAAAACTTTTTATCAAAGTTTTCCTGTGCAGATTGATGAACCATTATTAAGAAAAATTGCACAGGAAACCGGTGGAAACTATTTCAGAGCAACCAACAATACTTCTTTAAAAAATATTTATAGCAATATTGATAATTTAGAAAAATCAAAAATCAAAATCAGTAACTATCACCGTAAAAGTGAGCGCTTTCATGTGTTTGCCTTTTTAGCGTTATTTTGTTTATTGGCAGAATTTATTTTGAGTAAAACATATTTAAAAACAATTTTATCATAGATAAATATGCAAAAAAAATGAAAGAACAATCTCAAATCTAAAATCTAAAATCTAAATCATGTTGCGCTTCGAACATAAAGAATATTTTTTCTTATTGCTATTAATTCCAATAGCAATAAGCATCTATTTCTATGTTCAATATCAAACAAAAATACAGCTGGAAAAAATTGGCAACATCGATTTGATTAAACGATTGATGCCAGATAGAAATGAGAAAAAATCACTCATAAAATTTATTGTATTTAATTTCGTTTTATTCTTTTTGATTTTAGCTCTTGCGCAACCGCAAATGGGAACCAAAATGGAAAAAGTGCAACGCAAAGGCATCGATGTGATGATTGCGTTAGATGTTTCTAAAAGTATGTTGTCGCAAGATGTGGTACCATCACGTTTAGAAAAATCCAAATTACTCATTCAAACCTTACTCAAAAATTTAGACGGCGACCGAGTAGGTTTAGTCATCTTTGCAGGTAATGCCTATTTGCAAATGCCACTAACGGTAGATTATTCTTCGTTGTTGTTATATTTGCGTTCTATCAATACAAATTCTGTTCCTACACAAGGCACTATAATTACAGATGCGTTGGAAAAATCGGAAAGTGCGTTCAAACAAACCGATAAAAAATTTAAAGCAATTATTATAATTACTGATGGTGAAGATCACGAAGAAGATGCGATTGACAAAGCAGAAGAATTAGCATCTGATGGCACAAAGGTTTTTACCATTGGAGTTGGTACACAAAATGGCGGAACGATTCCTGTGTATGGCCAAAACGGTAATATAATAGGCGAGAAAAAAAATGAAAACGGAGAAACAATCATTTCTAAAATGAATGCAAATATGCTGCAAGCGCTAGCAAAAGGTGGCAACGGAAATTATTATATCTTGGACAATACCAAACAAGTTGCTGATTTTTTATCTAAAGACATTGCCAAAATGGAAACTAAAACAATTAATGATAAAGTATTTACCGATTTTGTAGAACAGTTTCAATATTTTTTAATCTTTGCTTTGTTTCTTTTAATAGCAGAATTCTTTATCACTTACAGAAAAAAATGGTTAGACTTTAATAATGCAAAATAAAATTCAACATATTAAAAAATTCATCAATAAACACAAAACCGTGTTTATTGTCTTGGCTATTCTAAAATTACTTTTAAAAGTTGGGTTAGTATTATTTCTGGTTTCAAAAGCGAATGGCGCAAATGCGCAAAGCACCAATAAATTATTGCGTGAAGGAAACAAATTTTATAACAACGATAAATATAACAATGCGACAGAAAGCTACAGTAAAGCAATACAAAAAGCACCAAAAGATATTCGCGCTAGGTTCAATCAAGGAGATGCTTTGTATAAATTAAATGAATTAGATAAAGCAAAAGAAATTTTTACTGGTGTTACAAATACTTCAGCAAATACAGATATTCAGGCAAGAGCGCATTATAATATAGGTAATATCTGGTACAAACAAGAGAAATGGAAAGAAAGTGCAACGGCATATAAACAATCATTAAAATTGAATCCAAAAGATGAAGATGCAAAATATAATCTAATGATGGCTTTAGCTAAAATAAAGAAAGAAGGTAGCGAAGGAAAAGATAATAAAAAAGACAA
>JANNVS010000288.1:0-2362 GCA_031414515.1 Sphingobacteriales bacterium
TGCCATCTCTTTTAATCAAAGCCACTGGCATATTTGATTTTAAGGTTCCGCGAAATACGCGTCCAACTGCAATACGTCCAACGATGAGTATGTTATTTACGATTAACGATTCACCATTTTTTGGCAAAGAAGGAAAATTTGTTACATCAAGACATATCAAAGACAGGTTATTTAAAGAGTTAGAAAAAAACTTAGCGTTGCGCGTTCAACAAGGCGAAACAGCTGATTCATTTTTAGTATTTGGTCGTGGTGTTTTACACCTATCTGTACTAATTGAAACAATGCGTCGTGAAGGTTATGAATTACAAGTTGGTCAGCCGCAAGTTATCTTCAAAGAAATTGATGGTCACAAATGCGAACCGATGGAAGAATTGACAATCGATTTACCTGAAGAAAAAGCTGGAACTGCAATTGAGATGATTACCAAAAGAAAAGGTGATATGAAAAATATGATCTTAAAAGGAAATCGTACCATTATGGAATTTGAAATTCCTTCGCGTGGTTTAATTGGTTTGAGAACAGAAATGATTACGGCAACTTCTGGGCAAGCAGTTATGGCTCATCGTTTTATAAAATACGACAGACATAAAGGTGAAATTCAAGGTCGTATTAATGGCTCGATGATTTCTAAAGAAACAGGTGATGCAATTGCGTATTCATTAGATAAATTACAGGATAGAGGTCGTTTCTTTGTAGAATCCGGCGATGCAATATACACAGGAATGGTGATTGGCGAAAATACACGTCAAGATGACTTAGTGGTGAATGTTACTATTAAAAAACAATTGACAAATGTTCGTGCTTCTGGTACAGATGATAAAGCGAAATTAATTCCTGTAACGAAGTTTTCTTTAGAAGAAGCATTAGAATATATTCAAGGCGATGAGTATGTTGAATTAACACCGAAGTCTATTCGTTTGCGTAAAATCTATTTAGATGAAGGCGAAAGAAAACGTAAAGGTGGTAAATAATCGCAGATTTAGCTGATTGATTTTGATTAGCATGATTTCTAAAAATACAAACCTGTTAAGTTAAAACTTGACAGGTTTTTATTTTTCAAAAGGAATTAAAATATTGTCTTTGTGTTGTAAACCGTAGATGTGAATTTTTCCTAATCTTAAATGATTATACCAGAATGTAGGTTTTTTTGTTTTAGCAATTCTGTATTCATAATCTGCTTTTAAAATTTGAAGCGAAACTTTTTCATTTTTCTGTAGTTGATTATAAATATAACTCAGATGTTCAACAGATAAAATATTATCTTCTGTTTCAAAAACAATATGACTGTTTTCAATTTTTAATTCAACTGACGTATCACGAGCGCTGCTCTTATATCCAGTTCCGTGTAAGCTTATATAAGAGTCTTCTGACAATGTTGGATTGAAAATTATTTTTTCTGTGGAAATTACTTTGTCGTTTTTTCTTTTTATTGAAATAAATATGAAGATGCTAAAAAATAAACAGATCATTAAGGCAATTGAAGTTCCAACTATCCAATTTGGAGCATCTTTATCTGTGTTTACTTTAACTCTATATGTTTGCTCAATAGAAGCATTATAAGGTAAACCTAATTCAACTAGTAATTTTTTTATTTTATCATAATTTCTGTATTCATCAGATTTAATAATTAGCAATCGGTTTGCTGTATAAATCTCTATTTCCTTTTTTCTAAATATTTCACTTTCTTTCCAGTTTATAATATTTCGATACTCTAATTTTTCTATCTTGTCTTTTTGAATCTGTGCCTCTAGCCAATTATCGAAGAATCTAATTTCATATTTTGAAAAAACCAAAGAAAATACAGATACCATGACGCCAATAAAAATAAAAATTATTGCTGCGTAGAATACATCATGAAACTGAATATATTCTTCTTCTATACAAACTACCACAAGAAAGATACCCAATGCAATAACAAGAAATCCAATATAAACAGATAGATACTCAGGCTTTGCTACTAATATTGGTTTTTCGTTTTCCATTTACTTCAAAACAAAAATACATTGAAGATAATTCCTTTTGTGAATATATTTTTATAATTTGATTGAGCAATGAAAGATTTCAACAACAAAATAATTTTCATCACTGGCGGCTCATCTGGAATTGGCCTGGCTATTGCGAAAGCATTTGACAAAGCAGGAAGTCATGTAGTGATTTTTGCGAGAACACTTGCAGTCTTAGAAAATGCGAAATATGAAATTAAACAAGATGCAATTATTCAAACTCAAAAAATAAATTCTTATTCAGTTGATATTACTAATAATGCTGACGTGAAAATTATTTTTGAAAAAGCAATCAATGAAAATGGAATTCCAGACATTTTAATAAATTGCGTAGGTATTGCACAACCTGATTATTTTGA
>JANNVS010000289.1:0-2879 GCA_031414515.1 Sphingobacteriales bacterium
ACTAGACCAGGTATGTTTGAAGGTATAGGAAAAGAAGGATTGACGTGGTTAGTGAATGCTGGAAAAGAAATCGGAAAACCAACTACAGTAGAAGTTGCCACAGCACAACATACACAAGAAGCTTTAGATGCAGGTGTTGATATTCTTTGGATTGGAGCAAGAACTACTGTAAATCCATTTTCTGTTCAGGAAATTGCTGAGGTTTTACGTGGTGTAGATATACCAGTTTTGGTAAAAAATCCAATCAATCCTGATTTGCAATTATGGATTGGAAGCATGGAACGACTGAATGCCGTTGGAATAACTAAGCTTGGTGCTATACATCGAGGATTTTCTGCTTATGAAAAATCAAAATACAGAAATAAGCCAATGTGGGAATTACCGATAGAACTTCGTCGTTTACATCCAAATATGCCAATAATAGTGGATCCTTCTCATATATGTGGTGCTCGTGAATTAATTCCTTCTGTATCTCAAAAGGCTTTAGACTTAGATTTCGATGGATTAATGATTGAGTCTCACCGTGATCCAGATAATGCTTGGAGTGATGCAGCACAACAAGTTACACCTGAACGATTAGGAGAAATAATTTCATCTTTAATAGTTCGTCAAAGCAAGCTTGATGATTATGCTGAAAATAAACTTGAAGCACTTCGTTCTCAAATAGACAGAATAGATAATTATTTTTTAGAGATAATGGGTGAGCGAATGGATATCGCTAGAAAGATTGGAGAATTCAAACGTGACAATGGAATTACCATTTTACAAACAAACCGTTGGGATGAAATTATCAACGACAGAGTTAAAAAAGCAGCTAAAAAAGAACTAACTGAGGATTTTGTAAAGGACATGATGGAGGCAATTCACCAGGAATCTATCAGACATCAGACAAAAATTATGAACAATATTTTGGCTGAATAAGCACATTTTGACTTAAATATCTAATAATCAACTGATTGCTTATTTTTCAGATTGTTAACTATTTTATTCTAAAAACGTACAATACAACCTGATTTCTTCTATTTATCATATTGTTTGCTAAATTTGGAACATACATATTTATAACTTAAAACAAATACAAATGGACACTTCGAAAATGATTACGGCATACTGCCTAAAAACAAAAGAAAAAAATGTACCAATGCAAGATGCAGTAGTTTCTAAAACATCAAGAGGTGGTTATATGGCTTCTGGTAATGATGGTAAAGGAAATAAAATGGCTGCTATTATGGGCGAAGCTAAAGCATTACAAGCTATCAAAGATGGCGTTGCAAAGAAAGGGTTCTAATCCAAGCAACTATGCTAAAATTATAAAGGTCAACTAATTATTTAGTTGACCTTTTTTTTATTTTTTATTCAATTCCAGACCAAATCTTATTATACTATTTTTTATAAGCCAAACAAATGGAATCTTCTGGGCTAATCCTAAGTCCTTCCTTTGCCATTTCATGACATGCGTTATAATTTTTAGCTTCATAATTGATTAAGACTAAATCTTGAATTAGTTGTAAGTCAGATGTATCTAATTTTCTTCCCAAATTCAAATATTTTATGGCTAAACTAAAATCTTTGTTTTTAACAGCAAAAATTTCATATCCAGTTTGATGATAAAATTGGACTAATAAACTACGTTCCGGTTTTTGAGCATATTTATTGTTGAGATAGACCATATACTGATCAATAAATTCTACATGACGAAGTAAAAGAAGTTCTCTGAACTCACTAAGAAGAATATCGAGTTTTCCATCCTGTTGATATAATCCAGATACAATACCTGCTTTTGCTGTAATAGCTTGAGAATACTGTGGATATATCTCTAATGCACGGTTCACATATGGAAGTCCTTCTTCAAAAAGATATTTCTGTTTTAATAGGTCTTTTTCTAAAAGTCCTTTTCGATATAAATTGTATCCTACAAAACTGTTTGCTCTAGCACTATTTTTAGATACTTTCAATGCAGATAAATCAAGCGTCTCCTGATCTTTCCAGTCTGTAACTCTGTTTAGTGTCTTATATGTAAATCCGAATGAAAGGATAAGAAATATAGCTATACCTAAATATTTTCCAAATGGTACAGATTTAGAAGGTAATTTTTCTGTAAGCATCCAGGCAATAAATACACAAAATGCAATAGAAGGCATAAATAGAAATCGTTCATTCATAAACGTTCCAACAGAAAAAACAAAATTTGAAGTAATAAAAAGTGTCGTCACAAAAAATATAATAATCCAAGATAAAATCATCTTTTTTCTAAAACCATAAACAGCAATAATAGCCATCATTATGTATAGAATTAATGGAATTATCGCTTTAGCTTCCATCCAATGTACTATTGGTATATGATAAGGATAATAATCATAAGTAAGTGGATGAGGAAAGAAAAGTAGCTTTAAGTACAAACCCAGTGTATAGAAAATAGTTGCAGATTTGTCTGCAAAGGAAACTCCATAAAATGGATTATTCATTATCTCTGTAATTTCATTTCCACCAGAGAAGAAAAATCCAATAGCTTTCGTTCGCATTATCAAAAATATAATTACAGCAACAGAATATGGAAGAGAAATATAAATCAGTTCATTTCGTTTTGTATTTAGGAAAAACCAAAAAGTTAAAGGTATGATAGGAACCAGCATGATGGCATTTTCCTTGCCCAATAAACTAAGAAGGAAAAAAATGCCTGCAAAAAATGCATACAAAATAGAACCAGATTTCAACTGTCGAAAAGAAAGCCATATTGCAATCAAAGAAAAAAGTACTGCAAAAATTTCATCTCTTCCTTTAATGTTTGCTACCACTTCGGTATGAAGTGGATGTAGTATAAAAATTATGGAAGCAATAAATGGAAGATTAAAAAAAATATTTTTTTTGACTTCGTAAGT
>JANNVS010000290.1:0-2733 GCA_031414515.1 Sphingobacteriales bacterium
CCAGGACATAAAGATTTTGCAGAAGACACTTATAGAACACTAACAGCCGTTGATAGTGTTATTTTAGTGGTAGACTGTGTAAAAGGAGTTGAGATGCAAACGGAAAGATTAATGGAAGTTTGCAGAATGCGAAATACTCCTGTAATCGTATTTATCAATAAAATGGATCGAGACGGAAAAGATCCGTTTGATTTATTAGATGAACTAGAACAGAAATTATTTATAAAAGTTCGTCCATTATCATGGCCAATTAACAGTGGCACACACTTCAAAGGTGTATATAATTTATACGATAAAGAACTCAATTTATTTAGAGCATCCGGAACAAAAGTTGAAGAAGAATTTATAAGTATTGATGATTTAAATGATACAGAATTAGACAATCAGGTAGGTGAACGTGATGCGAATAAACTTCGAGAAGATGTTGAATTAATTGACGGAGTGTACGAACCATTTGATGAAGAAAAATATAAAACGGGTGAAATTGCACCAGTGTTTTTTGGCTCAGGAGTTAATAATTTCGGAGTGCGCGAACTATTGGAAACTTTTATACGAATTGCACCATCACCACGTGGAAGAAATACAAATACACGTATCGTTTTGCCAACTGAAGAAAAAATGACAGGATTTATTTTTAAGATTCATGCAAACATTGATCCAAATCATAGAAGTAGGATTGCATTCTTACGTGTCTGTTCTGGTAAGTTTGAACGCAATAAATTTTTCTATCATACAAGATTGAAAAAAGAATTGCGTTTTAGCAATCCAGTTACATTTATGGCATCCGATAAAAATATTGTTGAAGATGCTTATCCAGGCGATGTAATTGGAATGAATGATACAGGAAATTTTAAAATCGGAGATACGTTAACTGAAGGCGAAGAAATGTATTTTAAAGGTATTCCAAGTTTTTCACCAGAAATCTTTAAAGAAATGGTGAATACCGATCCAATGAAAACTAAACAATTAGAAAAAGGAATTCGCCAGCTGACAGAAGAAGGTGTAGCACAGCTATTTTCTGTACATACAACTCAGGCAAAGATTATAGGTACAGTTGGTGAGTTGCAATTTGAAGTAATTCAATACCGATTATTACATGAATACGGTGCTTCTTGTATTTTTAAACCTTTACAATATCACAAAGCTTGCTGGCTAACCAGTGAAAATGCACTTGCTCTAAACGAGTTTATCAGAACAAAATCTAATTATATAGCGTTTGATAAAGATGATAAACCAGTATTTTTAGCAAGTTCAGAATGGATTTTAAGATTGACACAACAAGATTATCCATTAATTCATTTCCACTTGACATCAGAATTTAATAGAGATGAGGTAGTCGTATAAAATCATAAATAAAATCTCATATCTAGAAGTCTTAAATCTCAACAATGAACAAACGAATAGAATTTTTCCGTTCACAAATTGGTAAAGATAAATGGCAGTTTGATTATCCATTGATTGATTGGTTAAATGCACAAGTGATAGAGGTAAACGAAGGTCATGTAAAAATGAGTTTCAGAGTAGAAAAATATATGCTGAATCCGATTGGAATTATGCATGGTGGTATTATGGCAACCATTTTAGATGAAGTAATGGGTGCAGCAAGTTTTACCTTGGGCAGACCAAATGGGTTTGCTACTATAAATATGAATGTTGATTACTTAAATCCGGCAAAAGCAGGTGAAACAGTAATTGGCGAAGGCACAATAATACGAGCAGGAAAAACAGTGCTGCACGTAAAAGCTGAATTATATAGTACTGAAAATAAATTACTGGCAAAAGCTGTTTCCAATATGATAGGCACCGCTGTGCAACTTCCTATCTAAGGTCATTGCAAGGAACAAAGCAATCTGTTCAAAAAATAAATTATTGATTGCTTCATGCATCAATCTAATGTTGTAAATTCAAATACATACCAATGCATTCGCAATGATGTTGTTTTTAGACAAAAAAATACAGAGTGGCGAAACCACTCTGTGTAAGAACTAAACTACTAACTATTTATTGTTATAGTGGGGGAAGAAAATAAAATTTAATTAATTGCCACCAGTTGGGTCAACAATTTTTGCATTTGAAGTTGTACCTGAGTAATTGAAATTACCACCAGTTGGATCAACAATTTTTGTTGCTGAATTTGTTACTCCAGTAGATGTAAAATTACCACCAGTTGGGTCAACAATTGTTTTTGAATTTAATACAACAGTAGATCTAAAATTTCCACCAGTTGGATCAACAATTTTTGCTGAATTTGATGCGAATGCTAAAATGATTGCTATTAATAATCCCATGTTTGCGTTTTTTATTAACACAAATATGAGCACTTATCACCAACTGTTTATTACATTTATTGCATAGTTGTGACTGTTCATATAATAGGGTATTTATGATTTGTGAAAATCAAATAATTGAAAATCACACAGTTATATGTTATTTTGTTGGGTTTTTATTTCATTTTTTGTGACAAGGTTTTTAGCGTTGGGTTTTGTTAATAATGTTCTTTTAGTAGTATTTTTTCTTTTATCCGGGTTGTGATGTTCTAATCAGGGACTAATGAATAGCAATAATAGTTGGGCA
Organism: Sphingobacteriales bacterium; assembly: GCA_031414515.1. Classification (GTDB taxonomy): domain Bacteria; phylum Bacteroidota; class Bacteroidia; order Chitinophagales; family JADIYW01; genus JADJSS01. Next base: position 2,575 of record JANNVS010000290.1, read on the forward strand.
ATTACTGGATTCATTAAGAATTAAAATACTACTTAACATGACAAAATTGCTTTTAATATGATACTAAATCAATAGCGATATATTTATATTTGTGACTTTGTTAAAATAATACTATATTGCTTTGTAATTTATAACTAACTTATTAATAAACAGTTGATT
>JANNVS010000291.1:0-2932 GCA_031414515.1 Sphingobacteriales bacterium
AATCATTGATGAATTACTAACCGTACGAAAATCTACCATACAATTATTTAGAAGTTTTGAACCTGAAGCATTAAAAAATATTGGAACTTGTTTTAATCGCAAAGTACCAGTGCTTGGTTTAGGCTATATGATGGTTGGACATCAAATACATCATTTGCGTGTAATAAAAGAACGATACGAACCACTTATCTAAATAGTATGATAATAAGAAGAGCTAACATAGAAGACATTTCGCAGTTATCAATTTTATTTGATGCATATAGAGTATTTTATGAAAAAGAATCTGATATTGAACAGGCGAAACTATTTTTGTCAGAAAGAATAACGAATAATGAGTCTGTTATTTTTGTTGCAGAAAATGAAGAAAATAAATTAACTGGTTTTGTACAACTTTATCCGTTATTCTCTTCTACTCGCATGAATCGATTCTGGTTGTTGAATGATTTATTTGTTCAAGCAGAACAACGAAGCAAAGGAATTTCCATTGCATTAATTGATGCTGCTAAAGAATTATGCAGAACAAGCAATAGTTGTGGCATGATGCTGGAAACAGCAAAGACAAACTTGATTGGAAATAATTTATATCCAAAAACAGGATTTGAATTAGATAAAGAACACAATTATTATTCTTGGAATATTTAAATAATAGCATGACATTAGATTTTACAAAAGATTATATTTTAGAAGACGAAAGAGTTTTACTTCGTCCAATAACTGCAAACGATTTTGAGAATCTACTCAACTTTTCATTAAACGAACCAACGCTTTGGCAATTTTCTATACAACAAGCAAATGGCGAAGAAAAGCTGAAAAAATATATTCAAACAGCATTAGATGCACGCAACAATAAAATAGAATATCCATTTATTGTTTTTGATAAAAGGACACAACAATACGCAGGCAGTACTCGTTTTTATGATATTCAATTAGAACACAAAGCGTTGCAATTAGGTTATACTTGGTACGGAAAAGATTATCAAGGAACTGGCTTAAATAAACATTGTAAATTTTTATTATTACGATTTGCTTTTGAAGAATTGGAAATGGAAAGAGTAGAATTCAGAGCCGACAATAATAATGAAAGAAGTATTGCTGCAATGAAAAGTATAGGTTGTATAGAAGAAGGTGTCTTACGTAGTCATGTCCAGTTACCAAATGATACCAGAAGAGACAGTATTATTCTTAGTATTTTAAAAGAAGAATGGTTTGTTAAAGTAAAAGACAGATTACTGGAAAGAATTTCACAGTAATTACGGCACTCTTACAAAACTACCGGTAATACTACCATAGCCACCCCAAATTCCTTTGCCACCTACTACGTTTGTCTTCACTACTACAAAAGAACCAAACGGATTTCCTTGGCTAGAACGGTTTGCTTCTAAGGTTCGCCAGAAATCGTAATGAGGTTTATCAATCATGGAAAGTTTAATGGTGCAAATAGAATCATCAATATTCCAATAACCATCTGTATTAAAATTAAAATCGGAATTATTAGTGCCTATAGGTTTTCCTTTAGGAACAAAAATTTGAAATTGTTTTCCATTGAAAAAATTGTCATCAAATACAGAAGAGTTGCTAATTAAAAATGGTTCATCATCTGCGCGTGTAAAGTAGCGATAATAATTTCCTAATAAAGGTGGATCCTGTAATCTTCCATATACCTGATAAAAAGAATCAGCAAACTGTGGATTTGGATGCGGTAGAATCCAAAGCGAATCAAAATAAGTAGGTACTGGAATGGTTGTAGTAGCTGTTAATGTCTGATTGTTTACTTCAATTCTTAAATCATAACTTTTTCCAATTTGTCCAAGAAAAACAGAATCATCTAAAGCAACTGTATAAATAGTAACATCCGGAAAATCATCAGCGCTGCTGATATTGATTCCAAATTGTGCTGCTATTGCAATCACTAAAGAATCTGGCAAAGTTTGTATTATTGATGAATTATATTCTACCAACTGTACAGAATCATTATCCGTCTTAACGGTAATGATTGCACCGCTTACAAAGAAATTACTTAAGTTATTAATATTGATATTATCATACAAAGAAATACTTTTCGTCAAAATAACATAAGGTGGCAAATCATTTTCAATATGACCTTCAACAATAATCTCATTTGGATTTGTTTTGATTTTTAAGTCTATTTCTTTTTCACACGAAGTAAAAAATAATACACAGCATAGTACACAAAAGAACAAGCTGAGCGATATATATATTGATGGTATCTTTTGCATTTCTAAAATTTAAAATTCCAAGTAAAAGAAGGTATCACTGGAAATAAAGAAACATTAATTGGTGTTTGCTTTAAATCGCCTGTCAAGGTGCTGCCTTCTATTTTGTTATAAATAAAATAAGTATTTTTTCTGTTGTAAACGTTATATATAGAAATATTATAACTCGATTTCCATCTTCTGTTTGGTCTTCGTCTTGGAATTGGTGTGTAATTTAACGACAAATCCATTCTGTGATATGATGGTACTCTGTACGAATTTCTTTCTGAGTAACCTATCATCGGATTAAATTCTATCAACGATAAAGAAGTTGCTGGTGTGATGGCATTTCCTGTTGCATATACAAATGTTGCGCCAACTGTCCATTGTTTACTAATGTCATAATTTAAGTTGATAGATAAATCATGTGTTCTGTCATACTTTGCAACAAACACCTTTCCTTCATTCAGGTCTGCAAATTTCCTATCACTTCGCGCAATTGTATAACCAACCCAGCCGTTTAATTTTCCTGTTCTTTTCTTTAAGAAAAATTCTGCACCATAAGCTTTTCCTTTTCCAAATACATAACCGAGTTCTTGGTCTACATTTAATTCATTCACATAACTTTCGCTGTATTCTATCTGATTCCAGAGCTGTTTAAAATAAATTTCAATAGATGTCTCAAACATATTGTCTTTAAAATTTCTGAAATAACCAAC
>JANNVS010000292.1:0-3724 GCA_031414515.1 Sphingobacteriales bacterium
ATTATTTTGAAAGTTAAAAATGACGTAGATATTTACGAAATTATCTACAAAGCAAAATGGATAGATAGTAGTTGGATTCAATGTTCAGGCATTTACTTCGCACCAAAAAATATAAAAAAAGATGCACCGATTATGATGTTTGGTCATGGAACACAAATTCACAAACACAGAGATATTAGTGATGGTGATGCGCAGCAAGGAATTTGCTTGGGCTTTGCTACTGATGGTTATGCTGCTTGTTATCCTGATTATTATGGAATAGGTAAAGGTGAAAAAGAACATTTATATCAACATTCATGGTCAGAAGCCATGTCGTTCATTTATATGTTGTATGCAATTGATGAATTGAATAAAAAGATTAACGTAAAAACAAACGGACAATTATTTTTAACAGGATATTCGCAAGGTGGTCACTCATCGTTTGCGGCACAGAAATATTTAGAAGAGTTGAACGATTCACGTTTTCAGGTTACAGCAACTTCACCAATGAGTGGTGCTTATGACATGACTGGTGAGCAAGAAAAATACATGTTTCAAGAATATCCACGACCTTTCTATTTACCATATTTGTTAGTGTCTTATCAAACGGCATATAAAGTATTGGATATTGACAATATATATAAGATTTTCAAACCACCTTTTGATACCTTGCTACCAAAATATTATTCAAACAACATCGATAAAACATTAGATGATTTGGATAAAATTATGCCAAAAATTCCTGCAGAAGTGGTGATTGATTCGCTGGTAGAGGTTTATAAGAATACACCGGATTTTTTATTTAAACAGAAATTAAAAGAGAACAGTTTAACGGATTGGAAACCCAAAGCACCGGTGCAATTGTGTTACTGTAAAGGAGACAGGGAAGTGAATTATAAAAATTCGGAAGTAGCATATAATACTATCAAATCATTAGGTGTTACTAAAATTAAATTAAATAATCTAAGCGATCGGTTAGACCATAATACTTGTGCAGCGTTTGCAGTTATGGCCACTAAATTTTATTTCGACAGATTTAAAAAACATGGAGAAAATCCTAAAATGAAAGATGTACCGAAATTTAAAAAAGCACTTTCTAATATTATAAAGAAAAAAGAAGAAAAAAAATACTTGTCGTCCGGAAATGATAACGCCAGGTTTTGATGTTTCTTTTTTATTTAATTGCTTGTAATTCTTTCTTCATCCCTTTAATTAATTTTAAATGAGAATACCGTTCACTATATTATTGTTGTTGTTTATCCGGTTTACCACTTCAGCGGATGAATTTCTGGTAAGCTATAAATTGGTGCAATCGGATACCAAAAAATCAATATCTGCACTCTGGAAAAAACATAAAATTCCAAAACTGGCATTGCCTGTAAAAAATGATGTTGATATTTATGAAATCATTTACAAGGCTAAGTGGATTGACAGTTCATGGATAAATTGCTCTGGAATTTATTATGTGCCGAAGATTAAAAAAGCGGCACCTTTTATGATGTTTGGCCATGGCACACGAATCCAGAAACAGAGAGAGATATCCAATGCTGATGCAGAACAGGTGATTTGTTTAGGTTTTGCTGCAGATGGCTATATCAGTTGTTTCCCGGATTATTACGGCATAGGGAAAGGCGACGGGCGGCATTTGTATCAGCATGCATGGAGTGAGGCTATGTCCTTTATATATATGTTGTACGCCGTTGAGGAATTAAATGCAAAGCTTAACGTGAAAAACAACGGACAGCTTTTTTTAACAGGATATTCGCAGGGCGGACATGCCTCTTTTGCGGCACAGAAATATCTGGAAGCCTTAAACGACAAGAGGTTCATTGTTACTGCCTCTTCACCGATGAGCGGTGCATATGATATGACCGGCGAGCAGGAGAAATACATGTTTCAGAAATATCCAAAACCTTTTTATTTACCCTATTTGCTGACTTCTTACCAGACAGCCTACAATATATTACCCAGTACAAAAAATATTTACTCTATTTTTAAACCCCCTTTTGATACCTTATTACCCAATTTTTTTGAAAAGAATTTGGCAAAATCCTTTGATGAACTGGATAAGCTTTTGCCGTCTGTTCCGATGGAAATGTTACAGGAATCTTTTATCGAACAATACAAAACGGATACAAATTTCATGTTTAAAAATAAACTTAAAGAAAACAATCTGACGAACTGGAAGCCAATTGCTCCGGTTCAGTTTTGTTATTGTAAAGGTGACAGAGAAGTTAACTTCAATAATTCTGAAGTTGCCTATAATACGATGAAATCGATAGGTGTCACGAAGATTAAATTAAATAATATCAGTGATCATTTAGATCATAATACCTGTGCGGCTTTTGCTGTATTGTCTACTAAATTTTATTTTGACAGATTTAAGAAAAAAGGTGACAATCCAAAAATGAAAGACACACCTAAGTTTATAAAATCAATATCGAAGATGATCATGAAAAAAGAAGAAAAAAAATATTTATCTTCTAAAAAAGACAATCCTCGGTTTTAGTTTCTCATTTTTTTGTACCGTTTTCTTAATGGATTATATTTAAATTTGTTCAATGAAAATTAAAATCTGTGGTATGAAGTTTCCCGATAATATCCGGGCAGTGGCTGACTTATATCCGGATTATATGGGATTTATTTTTTATGATAAATCTAAAAGATACGTGCTGGATGAAAATAAATCAGCCTTTTCTTCCTTTAACTTTCAATCTCCGATTCCGGTACAAAAAGTGGGTGTTTTTGTCAATGAAGAAATAAAAAACATTATCCGCATTGCTACTGAATACGATATGAATATGCTGCAGTTGCACGGCGATGAAACACCGGAGTATTGCGAAAATTTACGACTGCTGGGTTTTACCATTATTAAAGCTTTTGGAATAGACAAAGATTTTGATTTTGCAGTATTAAATGAATATACAGATGTCTGTGATTTTTTTTTATTTGATGCTAAATCAAATCAATATGGCGGAACCGGCAACCATTTCGACTGGAATTTGTTAAAACAATATGATAATTCAAAACCAATTTTCCTTTCAGGTGGTTTGGAAATACGCGATATTCCAACTATTCACGATTTATTAAAAGACCTAAACATTCACGCCTTGGATTTTAATAGTAAATTGGAAAATGATTATGGTGTGAAAGATGTAGAAAAATGCAGAGATACTATTAAGCAATGTAGAAATGTAATAATGAAATAATGCATTTAAATCTTTCAATGGAATCTTAATTATTAAATTGTTTCATTATTTTATTTATATGTCTCAAATCTCAAATCTCAAATCTAAATATCAAGTCAACGAATATGGCTATTACGGACAATTCGGTGGAGCCTATATTCCTGAAATGTTGCATCCGAATATTGAAGAATTACAACAACGATATTTAGAAATTATTTATGACGAAGATTTTCAGAAAGAATTTTTATCATTATTAAAAGATTATGTAGGAAGACCAACACCATTATATTTTGCAGAACGATTAAGTGAGAAATTTAAAACAAATATTTATTTAAAACGAGAAGATTTATGTCATACAGGTGCGCATAAAATCAATAATACTGTTGGCCAAATTTTAGTTGCAAAACGCTTAGGAAAAACACGCATCATTGCAGAAACCGGTGCAGGTCAACATGGAGTAGCAACAGCAACCGTTTGCGCTTTAATGAATTTGCCTTGCGTTGTATATATGGGTGAAGTTGATATTGAAAGACAATCGCCTAATGTGAAGCGTATGC
>JANNVS010000293.1:0-8336 GCA_031414515.1 Sphingobacteriales bacterium
GAAAAGATATCCTGGACAGCAACAGATGGGCCACAAGGCGATGGTGATGAATGCAAAAGCGTGATGGTTGGTATGTGGGATGGAAATGAGAAAAACACTATGCGTTTTGATTTATGGACAAAAGATATGCAGGTCGATGAAATGCATACCCACTTTTTTCAATTATTGTTAAGTTTAGGTGATACCTATCATCGTGCAACTGGCAATCCATTTGTACAGGAAGAAATTAAAAACTTTTGCATGCAACTCGGCGATAAAACACGCGCTTGGGAAGAAGGAAAAACCCCTAACCCCTAAAGGGGAATTTATTAACGATAAAAAAGTCCCTTTAGGGATTTAGGGTAAAAATTATAAATCATAAATCAATATGTTACAAGCTCAAAATTTATCTATCATATTCGGCAGTCGTATTTTATTCGACAATGTTTCCTTTACTATTCAGCCACGCGATAGAATTGGTTTGGTTGGAAGAAATGGTGTAGGAAAATCAACTTTATTAAAAGCAATCAGCGGTGAAATTAATGCACAAGAAGGCACTATTTCAAAATCTAATGGTTATACAATTGGTTTTCTGAAACAAGAAATTCGCGACCAAAACGAACCAACAGTATGGCTCGAAGCACAAACTGCTTTTCAGGAAATTAATGTATTACAAGAACAAGTAGATAAGGTTCAGCATCTTTTAGAAACACGAACCGATTACGATACCGACGATTACATGAATTTATCGCAAGAGTTTTGTGACATCAACGATAGATTAGTGCATTTGGATATTGACGATAAAGATAAAAAAACAGAACTTGTTTTATTAGGATTAGGCTATCAAAGAGAAGATTTTGAAAAATCACCTTCCACTTTTTCAGGTGGCTGGGCAATGCGATTAGAACTTTCTAAATTATTATTGCAAAATCCTGATTTATTGATGCTCGATGAGCCTACGAATCACTTAGATATAGAATCTATTATTTGGTTAGAAGAATTTTTTCAGAAATATGAAGGTGCAATTATTTTAGTATCACATGATAAAACTTTTTTGGATAACGTGTGTAATAAAACCATTGAATTAGAATTAGGTAAAATGTACGAGTATAAAGCAAACTACTCAAAATATCTTATTTTAAAGGAAGAGCGACGCGAAAAACAACTGGCTACTTTTGAAAATCAACAAGACCAAATAAAACAAATTGAACGAAATATTGAACGTTTTAAGGCAAAAGCAAGTAAAGCAAAATTTGCACAAAGCTTAGTAAAAAAGTTAGACAAAATGGACATTGTAGAAGTAGAACAAGACGATGTTCGTTCTATGCGTTTTCAATTTCCGATGGGTCAGCAAAGTGGTAAAGTAATTGTAACCGCAAAAAATTTAGCAAAAAGTTATGAAGATAAAGATGTTTTCCACGATGTGAATTTAGAAATCGAACGTGGCGACAAAGTAGCGTTTATTGGTAAAAATGGAATGGGAAAAACAACAATGGCAAAAATTATTGCTAAAGAAATTAGCTATAATTCGGGTGATTTAGATTTAGGACACAATGTAACCATTTCATTTTTTGCACAGCACCACGCAGAACAATTACCAAAATCGTTGACGATTCTACAATATATGGAAGACACTGCACCCAATGAAATTCGTGCGCAAGTACGAAGTATTTTAGGTGCATTTATGTTTTCTGGTGATGATGCGACGAAAAAGATTTCTGTATTAAGTGGTGGTGAACGCGCACGTGTTTGTCTAGCGCATTTACTATTGAATCCAAGTAATGTATTAATTCTGGATGAGCCAACAAATCACTTAGATATACGTGCAAAAGAAGTATTGAAAGATGCGATTTCAAAATATCCTGGAACTGTAATTGTGGTTTCGCATGATAGAGATTTTTTAGTTGGATTAACCAATAAAGTTTTTGAATTTAAAGATGGAATGGTGCAAGAACACGCTGGTGATGTAGAAGCATTTTTTGAAGAACGACGTGTTGCAAATTTCAGAGAAGTAGAGTTGAGCCCACAGGCAACAGTAAAAGTGAATCAAGAGCCAAGAGCCAAGAACCAAGACATTCAGGTTTCGGATAAAAAAATCAAAAATCAGATTTCAAAAATTGAAGAAGAAATTAGCATCAAAGAATTCGACATCAAAAAGATAGAAGAAAAAATAGAAGCACTTTCTGAAGATGGAAAATACGACGAACAAATAGTTTTACAACTCGGCACAGAAAAGAAAGCATTAGAAAAACTAATGCAAGATTGGGAAAATTTGCAAAGCTAAGATAACACGAAAAACAAATAAGAATGTCAACCAAAAGGTTGGCATTTTTTTGTACAGATACGTATTTTATGGTATATTATTTAATAAAATTTTGGATTACTTTTAACAACAAAATAATACAAATGAAAAAAACGATTTTCTTATCTATCATGGTTTTAGCTACTTATGCTTTTCCAACTATTACAAAAGCAACGGAAACTGTAGCTGTTACATTTAAATTTGTAACAATAAACACTATAGATGGCTTTGATCATCTATCAAAACTAATTGTGTATTGTGATGATAAAAAAGTTAGTGAAAGCAGTCAAAAAATTCAGTCTGAATCAAACAAGATAATAGTACCGATACCTGCTGGCTATCATACAATTAGAGCAACGTTATATGCTTTACATGAAGGTAATTGGGAAGCACGTTTAAAATCAAACGATTATAGTTTCGATTTTGAATACGCCAAAACGAAAAACTGGGAAAGCAATCATACCATTAATCTAACATTTGACATTGAAGATGAAATGATTAATATAGTTGAAAAAATATTAGAAAAACCTGTCATAACACCAACTACACAAACTGGTAATTACACCGATGCACTAAAAAAATTAAATACTTATCTAAAAACGTTTGACAATGGTTATTACGGTTATTTTGAAATTATCGGCAATGATATTTATATGCGTTTTAAAGCAGGTAAATACAATAAATTTAAAGCAGCTGATATGCAAGGTGCGGTAATCCAAGAAGAATATAAACGTGTTATTTTTAAATGCAAAGGTGATAATAAATGTATTTCTACAGATTGGAATGAAAATGGAAAAGAAGAATATTCACAATTTACAACTGGCAATGCATACAATTATCAGGAATTAAAAAATTTATTAGATAATTTTTTAGCAAGTGTAAAAGGAAATTTGCCAAATCCATCTGGTTCATCAACTACAAATACAACTAACAGCTCTGTTTCAGATAAAGAAAAAAACGCTGCAGCAATTAGAGCACAAAAAGATAAAGAAAGAAATCAAAATACATCATCAACTAATTTAAATCAAAAATATACTGTTCCATTAAAAAAACTAAATGAATATCTCAAAACCTTTAACTCAGAAACGTATAGAGATATTGAAGTAAAAGATGGCAAAGTATATTTTGCATTTGCAGTATATACTATGATTTACAAATCAGATATAGATATTAATGAACTAAAACAAAACACAATAACTGTGAAAGCTGCTGATGAAGTAAAAATAGGTTGCAAAAACGAAGGAAAATGTTTCTATTCAACTTATTCCAAAGGCAATGCTGATCATTTTAGATTCTTTAGTAAAACAGTGAAGGATCTTACAATAATGAAACAATTAGTAGATGATTTTATAAAAGCTTTATAGGAAAATTATTGCATTATCTCGGCACACGAAACGAATAACCAACCGATGTATACCAGCCTTTCACAAAAGGATACAATTGAAATCCACCAGAAACATCTATTTGCATATTGTTTTTAATTAGATATGCAACGCCAGCATCAAACGTATGTGTTGTGGTTGCGTTGATTGGAATATCACCAAAAAATTCATAATACAGATACCATTTGTCGGTTGCACTAAATCCATTCACAATTGTATAAATAAATGACGGAAACGGCGAATCACCATTCCATTCCATTCCAACATTATAACCAAGCGAAATATTTTTCTTCAAGGTATGTTCTAACGTAAACCGAAAATTGGGTGCAAAGTATTTTGTTCGTTGATTCTTTGTAGATAAATACGGAATTGCCATGTGTGCAATAAATGAAATTTTTGGTCTAAACTTTCTTTCATCACAAATAGCCGTTTTAAAACCAATTTCTATAGGCGACAAACCTGCTTTATATTTCCCTGTTGAATCTTTTGAAGAAGATACATTTGTAATCAAACGCAGTTCAGAAGATTTAAAAACACCCACTTTCCATAAAATAGTTGGATGCACAAACGTCAACTCTTTATTTTGGCTTTCAATATTAAAACCAGTTTCCATTTGAAAATATTTGAATGGCACCACATCAGGTGTTTCTGTTTGGTCTGGTCTATCTGTGGCAATAGATTCTATTGGATCTGAAACATTTTCCTGCGCAATTATCGATGATAAATAACAGCAACAAACTATAAATAATATGCTTTTCATTTTCACAAATGTAAAAATTATTATAAAGGCTTGTTAATAATATTTTTAGGCAAGCTTAAATTAATGATATAATCTATCTAATGTTTAGTACAACTTCATTTATTCGCTTTTAGATATAGACATAAGATTGTATTTTTGTAAAAATTAAAAATCAAAATGCAGCCAAAAGAAATCATTGCCCAATCTTTCACTCTACCAAATGGAATTGTTATAAAAAATAGACTTTTAAAATCTGCTATGAGTGAATCATTAGGTGAACCTGATGGCGCACCAAAGCTTGATTTGATTACACTTTACGGCACTTGGGCAAATGGCGGAATTGGCATCTGTGTCACCGGAAATGTGATGATAGATAGCCGTGCTTTAGGTGAACCTGGCAATGTTATTATTGAAGATGAAACTAATTTAGGCACATTAGAAAAATGGGCGAAAGCTGCGACACAAAATAATACAGAATGTTGGGTACAACTCAATCATCCAGGAAAACAGTCACCAAAAGGTATAAATAAAGAAACAGTTTCTCCTTCTGCAATTCCTTTTCGAAAAGATATGCAAGCGTTTTTTCCAATACCAAGAGCATTGACTGAAACAGAAATCAAAGACTTAATTCAACGTTTTGCAAATGCAGCTGCTATAGTACAAAAAGCTGGTTTTACTGGTGTTCAGATTCATGCTGCACATGGTTATTTAGTCAGTCAGTTTTTATCACCGCATCATAATATCAGAACAGATCAATATGGTGGTAATCCAGAAAACAGGCGACGATTTGTTATGGAAATTTATAAAGCCATGCGCGAAAAAGTCGGTCCATCATTTCCTATTAGTATAAAATTAAATTCAGCTGACTTCCAACGTGGTGGTTTTACTGAAGAAGAATCACTAGAATTAATTCGCGTGTTGTCAGAAAACGGAATGGATTTAATTGAGATTTCTGGTGGTACCTATGAAGCGCCTGCAATGACTGGTGTCAACACAACTAAAGAACCTGTAAAAGAAAGCACGAAACAACGAGAAGCCTACTTTTTAGAATTTGCAGAGAAAGCAAGAAAAGTTTGTACAACTGCACTAGCGGTCACAGGTGGTTTCCGTTCTGCAGAAGGAATGGCTAATGCAATTTCTTCTGGAGCGGTAGATTTTGTTGGACTTGCAAGAATATTAGCAATTGAACCAGATGCACCAAATAAATTACTTTCTGGTATACAAATTCTTCTCGTTAAACCAATAAAAACAGGATTAGGCTTAATAGATGATAAAGGAATGATGGAAACTACTTGGTATAATGCACAACTGAAACTCATAGGAAAAGGGATAGCACCAAATATGAATATGAGTCCTTGGATGGTATTAATTAAAACCATTTTACACATGGTTTTTGGAAAGAAAAAACCAACAAAATTAAGAGCTTCTTAAACTTAGAATAAATTTGAAATTATAATAGTATCCTGATTTATTTTAGTAAAATTTACCTTACTCTACTATCTGCTGTAAAAGTGTATTAAAATAAGCAGCTTTAGGATGACTATATTTGCTTAATAATTTAGAGAAATTTTTATGATGCTCATTTAAAAATAATTTATATACTGCTGCATCTTTAAAGAAAAATTGAAATGTGTAAGTGACACCTTCATTATCATTTAGCACTTTAAATATTTTATAGTCAACAGACAATTGTGTTTCCTGTACAAAATGAATCACTTCATCTTTCATCCATTGCAACCATTCATCGGCAATATCTTCGTCAATATTTGCAGTAAGTGTGTATACTATCATAGTTGAATCGTGAGTTAAGAATCGTGAGTCGTGAGTTATTTTTATCGTAAAAACTTACGACTTTTTGATTACGACTTACGACTAATTTATTCATCTTTAAAACCGCATTTTTTATGTGCGCCATCGCAGTACGGTTTGTTTTCAGATTGTCCGCAACGGCATAGATAAACTTCTTTCTGTGTTTCTTCTTTTCCGTCTTTATACTTAATGGATAAACTACCTTTTAACATTAAAGGTCCGTTTTTTAAAACAACGATTTCTGTGTTTGATTGCTCTGACATATTTTTTGTATTATTTTGTTTATCATCTTTTATACTCAACGCACCACTCGGACATTTTCTTACTTGCGCACTGATTCTTTCGCTTTCTGCACCTTGTATATTTATCCATGGTCTTGCCTTTGGATTAAAAACTTCAAACAAACCATTTTTACAAATAGCAGAATGAATGCATTTTTTCGGTTGCCAAACCACGGTAACTTCGCCGTTGGTATATTCTTTTATAATTTCGTCCATATTTTATTTCAAATTTATGATTTATGATTTCAGAATTAAACCCTTAATTCCTAAAGGGACTTTTACCCTTAGGAAAGTTCCATTTTAGGGGTTAGGGGTTTTGCCATACATCAGCATATTCTGGTGTTTTTTTGAAAACTGAATTTGCATACGCACATTGCGGAATTATTTTATACCCTTTTGCACGCGCAAACTGCACACCTGCATCTACTAATTTCCTGCCGATGCCTTGTCCTCCTAAACTTTCATCTACAATAGTATGTTCTATCAGCATAGTTGTATCATTTACCATTACATAAGTCATAACAGCCAGCTTCTGTTGTTGTTCATTTTTTACAAAAAACTCGCCGTTCGTTAAATGATGTTGATGTTGTATTTCCATAGTGATTTTAAAAATAGTATTTTGAAATGATTTTTGGTGATTTATTTTGCAAATGATTAATTATATTTGGATAAAAAAAATCCCTTATTGCATAAAGACAACCAATGTAGGTTATATATGTATGATTGTGTTACACATATAAATAAGTTAGGCGTCATTATAAGATGGCACTATGCAAACTTTAAACAAACAAAAAAATTATACCATAAAACCGAAAGTAAAAGTTATACAAAATATTAATAAACAAACACAATAAATTTAAACAAAAAAAAATGACAAATTACTCTATCATAGCTCAATTAATAGTTGCACTTTCAGTAGTATATGTTTGGATATTTCGTTATGATAATATCGTAAAAGAATTTAAACAATATAGTTTGAATGATTTAACCCGAAACATGGTAGGCGCTGCTAAAATAGTCTCATCAACATTATTGGTTGCAGGCATTTGGTATTCGGATCTGGTACTTATTCCTGCACTGCTTTTAGCTTTTCTTATGTTAACTGCACAATATTTTCACTTTAAAGTGAACAATCCTTGGCAAAAACGGTTACCATCTCTTTTGCTACTGATATTATGCCTCTTCATTGCGGCAGTATCGGTAAAAATAATATAGTAATGAATTTACTTAATATCCTGATTTTAATTTCAAGCCTGTCTTTTATGGGTTATGGTATTGCTTTTTTTAAGTCAACAAATATGAAAAGTGAATTCAAACGCTTTGGACTTGAGAAAGCAGGAACACTTACCGCAGTTTTAGAATTATTAGGAGCTTTTGGTTTACTGGTAGGTTTAAAGTTACATCCTATTTTACTTATTTCTTCTGCAGGACTGGCATTATTAATGTTTATAGGTGTTGCTATTAGAGTAAAAGTTAAGGATAGCCTTTGGATATCACTGCCTGCCTTATTTTTTTTGTTATTAAACGTATCTATTTTTTATTTGTCGATGCAGAAATAAAAAACAAATACGTAGAATTAAATTCTAGACTTATTAATTAAATAAAGCTTTTAAACAATTATCATAAATTTATGTTACAGAATTGTTAATCACATTATAAACAAAATTCAAAAAGTCAATACTATGTTTAAAAAGTTCACTATTACAGACAAATTATTATTTATCTCAGCTTTTCTTTCGCTTATTTTCTCCGAAGTATTATACTTTAAAGGAGAAGCAACCGCTGCTATATTTATTGGTATCTGGGTGCCTTCAATACTAGGGTTCGGAATTTATTTAAAACTT
>JANNVS010000294.1:0-1576 GCA_031414515.1 Sphingobacteriales bacterium
TGATTTATCAGGATTAGATGTAGCAAGAAAAGCATTGATTCTTTCAAGAGATAGCGGTGCACAAATGGAATTAAGCGATATTAAAGTAGAAAACTTAGTGCCTGAAAATTTACGCGAAGTAGATGTAAAAACATTTTTGGAAAAATTACCTGAATTAGATGCAATTTATGAAACAATGAAGAAAGATGCAGAAAGTAAAGACAATGTGTTACGCTACATGGCTGTCATCGAAAACGGAACTGCTTCGATAGAATTAAAACAAGTAGATAACAAACATCCTTTTTATAATTTAAGTGGAAGCGATAATATGATTGTGTTTACAACAGAACGTTATAAAAATAATCCATTGGTTATTAAAGGACCTGGCGCTGGCGCAGAAGTAACAGCAGCAGGCGTGTTTGCAGAAATTATTTCAATTGGTAACTACATGGCAAATTAAGATGAAGATTGGTGATAAAATAAAGGTTTTTGCTCCAGCAACAGTTGCAAACGTAGCTTGTGGTTTTGATGTATTAGGTTTTGCAATTGATAAACCTGGTGATGAATTATTAATGGAAATTACAGAAGAAAAAGGCGTAGTAATTGTTGATATTGAAGGCGATGGTGGCGTGTTGCCACGCGATGCAAAAAAGAATTCAGCAACCGTTGCAATACAGGATTATTTAGATTTTATAAATGCAGATTTTGGTTGTAAAATTTGGTTAAAAAAAATGATGCCAAGTGGTAGTGGTTTAGGTAGCAGCGCAGCAAGTGCAGTAGCTGGCGTGTTTGCAATAAATATGTTGTGCAACGAAAAACTCACGAAGCAAGAGTTGATGCCATTTTTATTAAACGCAGAAAAAGCAGCTTGCGATGCAGCAATTGCAGATAACGTAGCAGCAAGTTTATTTGGTGGGTTTATTTTAGTAAGAAGTTACGAACCGCTAGATATTTTACAAATTCCAGTACCAGAAGATTTATGGTGTGCCGTTATCAATCCGCATGTAATTGTGTTGACGAAAGATGCACGAGAAATTTTACCAAAAGATATTCCTTTGGCACATTCATTGCGACAAAGCGCAAATGTTGGTGGCATGATGGTTGGTTTGTTGCGTGGCGATTACGATTTAATAGGAAGAAGTTTAGTAGATTATATTGCAGAACCATACAGAAGCAAATTGATTCCTGGTTTTTATGAAATGAAAAATGCAGCAATAAATGCAGGTGCGTTAGGTGGTAGCATTAGTGGTTCTGGACCAAGTGTGTTTGCATTGTGCCATGGGAAAGAAATTGCATATAAAGTTGGCGATGCCATGAAAGATATAATGAATACAATGAATATTGGCGCTGATGTATATGTAAGTAAAGTAAACAACCAAGGACCAAAAGTTTTACCAATAAGCGAATAGTTCGTGCCACGATAGAATAATAATACAAAATGAAAGAATTTATCTCAATATATAAAATAGAAGTACTGATTGTTGCATTAATTTTAGTGGTGATGATTGCGCCGTATTTTATACTAAGTTCAGGTTTTATTTCTTCAATTGAAACTTTAAAAAGTATAGAAACAATTACGAAACAACTGACGCCAATT
>JANNVS010000295.1:0-4780 GCA_031414515.1 Sphingobacteriales bacterium
GAAAGTATGAAGTAACACAAGGCTTGTGGAAACAAGTTATGAGTAATGAAAAAAACAGAAAATTGGATTGTCTTGATTGTCCTGTGTATGATGTTTCATTGGACGAGATACAAATATTCCTGATGTCTTTAAATGAAACTACAGGTAAACATTATAGATTACCTACTGAAGCTGAATGGGAATATGCAGCTGCTGGCGGAAAAGAGAGTAATAATTTTAAATATTGTGGAAATAATAATTTAGATGAAGTTGCATGGTTTGAAGCAAACTCAGATATGAAAACACATCCAGTTGGACAAAAAAAACCTAACGAGCTTGGGTTATATGATATGAGTGGAAATGTATGGGAATTATGTAGTGATTGGTATTCAAAATCATAATATAAAATAAGTCCAGTTAACAATCCGAACAATACTACTAAAAGCTCAAATCATATTGTTCGTGGTGGTTCATGGCGAAGTGGCGAAGAGCGCTGTCGTATTCGTTCACGTAATCGTGATATTCGTGACCATCATATCAGTAATTGTGGATTTCGTTTAGTGTTAGATTTATAAACTTCTATTTGTATATTCTACTATCTATTTGTTTTCATAATACTTTCATTTTTATTTGAATAATTTTTTTTATTAGCTATACTATTCTTGGATATTCAATTAGAGAATCAAAGGTATTATGCCATATACTCATTCAATCTGCCGTTTACTATTTATTTATCTGCTGTTTTCAATTTCTTATTAATATTTGAGTATTAATTAACTTTTAAAACTGCAAAAAATGAAAAATCTAACCAAAACAATTTGTGTAATAACAATACTACTTGTTATTGCTTGTAAGAAAGAAGAAACACCTGTTCCTATTGGCAACAATGGCTTAAATGGAACAAATGGCACAACAACTGTTGTTAATACTACAACCGGAACAGCTGGTGAAATCGTTAAAATTGACACGATTAAAAAAACAGATAGTATGAAGGTTTACTATTCTGATTGGTTCACACCAGGAACATGGTCATCCAGTACAACTACAACTGGTAATGGTACAACTTCAGGAAATGGCAGTGGAACTACTACTATTCCATCCACTTCATTGAATCAATCAAATTCATTTAATAAATCAGCACCAGCAATTACAAATGAAATCCTTGACAAGGGCGTTGTTTTGGCATATTGCAGATTAACTTCTGATGGTTCAAATACAAGACCATTGCCAGCAAATACAACTATCTCAGGAGTTTTAAATCTTTGGAATTATATTTTGAGTTTAGGTAATATTCAATTTACTCAATATTCTATGAGCCCAATTGCATTATACGGTATTGATAATTCTAATAAATTCCGATATGTAGTCATTCCATCTAATACTCATCTGCGTTTGAAAAAACCATTGAATGAAATGAGTTATGATGAGGTTTGTGAAATGTATAACATTCCAAAATAGTTTTGATATTTTTTACTTAAGAAAGCTGCTTTTAGAAGCGGCTTTCTTTTTTATATGAATAGACATATAAATTTTATCTAAAGCTGTGAATTGAGGATCTTTACATTACTTAATTTGAGTTTCGTAAATTCTAGAATTTAATTTTCACCTAAATAATCTATCATTTTTAAATTGATATTTAGAAATTCTCATCATTACAATTAATAAAAATTATTTATAAATAGTAATATGTAAATAATAATGAAATTGAGTAATATAATTTTTGCTAATTTAGAGCGTATTTAAATAATCTAAAATCTGTTTTATCCTTTATTAATACATAAGAATTGATTAAGAATGAAAGAATCAAAAAATATATACATATTCTTCATGATGGGATTCATGTTTTTTTGGAATCCATTAAGCTTTTACTTTTATTATTCAAATAATGATTTATATCATTCAAAACCATTGAAACTACTAGTTTATCTTTTACCAATACTTACATGTTTTATAATTATCCTCATAAAAAAGAAGATCATTATTTCTGAAAAAAAACTAAATTGTATCTTTGGAATTTCATTCATTGGAATACTATTTGGATTATTGACATCGATAAATGTTACAATCGGTTTTATTAATCAACATAATAATGTATCTGTAAAGCATTATTCTCAAAACAAAAAAGGAATAATTTTTGAGCCTAATACTGTTGCGCATTACCAAACGGTTGAATTTAATTACAATGCAAAAATAAACAGTCTTGGCTTGCGAAATAATGAATTTTCAACTGTTAAAAAAGATAGTGTTTTTAGAGTTCTTTGCATAGGTGATAGTTGGACTTTTGGTTGGGGTGTCAATATTGAAAATAGCTGGCCTATGCAACTTGAAAATTATTTACATTCGGAAGGATATTTTAAAATTGAGGTAATTAACTGTGGAAGTCCAGGTCAATATACATCCACTCACAAAAAATATATGTCAGAGTTAGTGCCACTCTTAAAACCCGACTTAGTGTTGCTCGGAGTCCTTCAGTTAGATGACCTAGCACAAATATATGAGAATAATTATTTTTTAAGACAGAATGAAAGTACTGCTACTGTAAATGAACCCAACATTTTTTCTACTATAAAATATTTCTCAACAGAAGTTATTAAAGCTTCTTTTAATAATTACGCAACTCTATTTTTTAAGAAGAAAGAAACAAATTCTACGGATGAAATTGATATAAAAAATGAATGGAAAGAAAGTTCTTGTGACCTTATACAGCAGTTTAATTACCTGCAAAAGCTTAGATTTTCAACTTTTTCTGATACAGTCCAAAACCTTTTTAAAAGTGGAAATCTAAATGCTTCACTTTTGGACGTGTATATAAATTATCCTGATCGATTATCTGTATTTAATAATCCGGCAAATCCTGCAACCATCTTTGCATTACAGGAGATGGATAAAGATGTAAAAGAAATGAAAGAAATATGTAAAATAAGTAATGCAAAGATGGTTTTTATCAACCTGCCTATAAATGACTTTGTTGGCCATAAGGTGGAACGAACAGCTTTGGATGTTCTATCTCCTTTTTGGATATCTAATAACAAGATAGATTCTATGTACCATAGTATAAGTTCAAATAATCAAATTCCATATTTGCAATTGACAGAAAGCTTCCTGAATTTGAAAGAGAATGATGCCTATTTTTTTAAATACGATGGTCATCCAAATGAGAAAGGCTATAAAAAAATATCAATTGATGTTGGAAATTATTTAATAGATAATATTCTAAAATAGGATTAAGAAAATTTTATAAAAATCTAATTTTTTAAATAAACATGAAAGTATTAAAAGTAGTCCCTGCGAGAATCGAACTTGCATTAACAGTTTAGGAAACTGCGGTTTTATCCATTAAACTAAGGGACCTTTTTAATATAACAATGAAATAATAAAATAATGTAATAATGCTTATTTAGGAAATTCAAGTATTGTTTCATTATTTGATTTCTACATTATTTAATTATATTTCCAGAACTCACGTTATCAGCATTTACAAAATATAATTTTCCGTTTACATCTTCAGCCATTAATATCATACCATTGCTTTCTATGCCTTTTAGTTTTCGCGGTGCAAGATTTACTAAAACAGCAACTTCTTTCCCAATAATTTCTTCACATGTGAAATGTTCTGCAATACCAGAAACTATGGTGCGTTCTTCAAAACCAACGTCAACAATCAGCTTTAATAATTTATCTGCTTTTGCTACTTTTTCTGCTGCTAATATTTTTCCAGTTCTGATATCCAGTTTTGAAAAATCATCATACTGGATTTCAGATTTCACAGCTACGTCATTTCGAACATCGTGAGAAATCTCGCTTAATGAAACTATTGGCTGAGGTTTGCTTTTATTTAATTTTTCTATTTGAAAAGCAATCTGCTCATCTTCAATCTTTGGAAATAAAATTTCTGATGGATTTATTTTTGTTCCTGATGGAATGAGTTTATGATTATTATTCCAAATAATATTTGCATTAAAAATTTTCTCTATTTTATTTGATGTTTTAGGTAAAAGAGATTTTAAACAATAAGCAATTGCACCAACTATTTGTGTAGCAGTATAGATTATATTTTTCACCCTTTCTTCATCAGTCTTAATTAATTTCCAAGGTTCATTATCTTGTAAATATTGATTTCCAAAAGATGAAAGTCTCATTACATCAGACATTGCTTCTTTAAATTTAAACTCTTTGTAAATAGAATTTTCAAAAGAAGTTAAAATGAATAACATGTTAGCTAATCTTTTATCAGATGAATCAAAACCGTCAGATTCAGGCACCACCCCATCATAAAACTTATGCAATAAATCAGAAACACGTTTTACAAAGTTTCCTAAGTTATTTCCTAATTCACTATTCACTCTATTTTGATAATCCTGCCAAGTAAATTCAGAATCTCTGTTTTCTGGCATATTTGCAATTAATGTATAGCGCAATTCATCTTCTCTTCCTGGGAAATCTTCTAAATATTCGTGCAACCAAACTGCCCAATTTCTAGAAGTAGAAATCTTATCACCTTCTAAATTCATGAATTCATTTGCAGGAATATTGGTTGGTAAAATATAATTTTCGTGTGCTTTCAAAATTGCCGGAAACGTAATACAATGAAATACGATATTGTCTTTTCCAATAAAATGAATTAATTGTGTTTCGTCATCTTGCCAGTATTTTTTCCAATCATCTTTAGTTACATTTTCAAAACTTCTTTGGTTATATGAAAATGTATTTTGTTGATTTGATTTCTCTAAAAAAAGTTGTTTCGTTGCAGAAATATAACCAATCGGTGCATCTAACCAAACGTATAATACTTTGCCTTCAG
>JANNVS010000296.1:0-14146 GCA_031414515.1 Sphingobacteriales bacterium
TTTTTAACTTTCAAAATAATTTTAGGTATATGGTGTTTTTTCCAGAGTGCAGAAATTGTTTCTTTAGTATGAGATTTTACTAAGGTATAACTAATTAGATAATTGTCTTCGGCTTTGATAGAATTTAGTACAAAGCAACAAATAAGCAATAACAAGATTTTTTTCATCTGACTTTAAAATTTCATTGAATATATCACTGTTTTTGGTGATAACCAAATGCATGCATAGAAATTTTGTCTGAACTATGATTTTTGTGATTTATATGATAAAGATGATTGCTTTGATTTGTTTATTAGATGATTATTAAATGAAAATATGTATTTTTAAATACCAAGTATAACATGACCATAGATAGTTTAGAAAAAGCGGAAGAATTTGTAAAGAATTTAAAACGTTCTGACAACTGGATTAGTAATGAAGAATTATTGACCAAGTTAAATGATAGTTATAAGCTTATTTTAGACAATAGCCGTGAAGATTTAATACCTTTTGTAACGGTAAATATTACGCTCTATTATATTGATATTGGAGAATATGAAAACGCCTGGAAATACACAGAACAAGCAAGAATATTTGCAGAAAAATATAATAATTATGAGTGTTTACTGAATGCTATTAGTTTACAATACAGAATACAACGTTATTTTGGAAATATTGAATTAGCACAAGAATTGGTTAATCAACAAATAGAATTTGCATACAAAGTTAATATGCCAATGCATATATTTGGTGCCTATGTAAATCAAGCAAATATCTTTAACCTGCAAAACCTAAAGAAAGAGTGTATTGATGCTTTAGAAAAAGCACTATTTTATGTATTAAAAGGAGATAATAAGTATTACATATCAATGGTTTATAATAACCTGTCTAGTCATCTTGTAGAATATAATCTATTAGATAAAGCCAAAGGATATTTAAACAAAGCTTATAAAATAGGAAAAGAAAACAACTATATAAATATGCTTGCATTGACTCATTCAAACTTTGGTATATTTTATCAAAAAACGAAGGATGCAATAAAAAGTGAAAGACACCTCAGGAAAAGCATTAAATTATTTCATCAGCTAAAAAATATTAATGAAGAAACGCAGGCAAAGATGATGCTAATTGATTCTTATTTAGCTTTCAAAAAGTTTAGCCAGGCTGAAAAAATAATACAAGAAGTGATGGAATATTCTGAAAACAGCAATCAGAAGTCTAATTTAATTTACATTTATCAATTATATTCTACCATACTGGAAGAAAAAGAAGATTATAAGAATGCACTTATTTATTTCAAGAAGCATAAAATAGTAAATGAAGAAATAAACAATGCTGAATCGGAGAAAAAATTAAAGAATCTTGAGTTTCAGCAAAAAATAGATATTTTAAATATTGAAAAAAATAGTGCTGAAAAAATGGCTGCTATTAAACAAGATTTCCTGGCTAATATGAGTCACGAAATCCGTTCACCTATCAACAGTATTTTAGGCATTTGTTATTTACTTCAGCAGCAATCTTTAAATATTATACAGAATGATTATGTTGACCGGTTAAAACGTTCTGGTGAAAATTTATTAGGAATCATCAATGATGTGCTGGATATTTCGAAAATAGAATCCGGGAAAATGGTACTGATATTACAACCGTTTTCATTAAATACTTTGCTACAGGATATTTTAAACAATAATGAACCAAGAGCTTTAGAGAAACAGTTGAATTTCTCCATCAACAAAAAATACAAAGATGATTTAATTCTTAATGGCGATATCGTCAGATTGCAGCAAGTCATTACCAACCTGATATCCAACGCCATAAAATTTACTGAGAAAGGCAATGTAAGCTTACATATTACGCCAACAGAATCATCAAACAATAAAATTGAAATACAATTTATTGTAACAGATACTGGTATCGGAATTCAGAAAGACAAAATTGATAAAATTTTTGAACGCTACGAACAGGCAACTGCAGCCATTAAGAATACATTTGGCGGTACAGGTTTAGGTTTATCCATTTCCAAAAAAATAATTGAATTAATGAATGGAACCATAGAGATAAAAAGCAAATTAGAGAAAGGCTCCAAATTTATTGTTACGATTCCATTTCAAAAGCAAACTAAACTTAAAGTTGAAAAACAAAATGAAATATCAGATCCTTCTGTTTTGAATTATAAAAGTATATTGATTGCTGATGACAATGTAGAAAACCGATTAGTAGCTAAAGAGATATTGCAAAACCTGAATAATACGATGGTATTTTATGAAGCAGAAAACGGAAAGGAAGCGATTAAGATAATTAAGAATACACCAATTGATATTCTGTTTATTGACTTAGACATGCCAGTTATGAATGGCATCGAAGCAGTTCAAAGAATTAGAAGAAATAAAAAATATAACACTATAAAAATAATAGGAAATACAGCATCACTTTCTTCCTTATCATATGAAGAGATTACAGCAATAGGATTTGATGATTTTGTCTTTAAACCTTACAAAGCAGAGGAATTGATAGGTAAAATCTATAAATTTTAAATAAAAAATCAGGATAGTTGTTATCCTGATTTTATTATTCAATTAATTTGTCTACTTCTTTTTGGGAGCAACTATTTTCTTTTTTGTTGCTATCTTCTTATTTTGTAAAGTTAGTGGATGTTCACTACCTATAACAATTGCTCTTTTATCAGAAATATTTTCAGTATCAGATATTAACCAAAGATTTACGGAATTCTCTCCACTATTTACTAACTTTCTATATTGCCCATAAGAAATAGTATCATGAGTTATTATATTACTTTCTGTTTCATCTTTTTTCGCTCTTATTTTTACTTGCAAGATGATTGGAAATCTATCCTGATTTATGGGAGCTATATTAGGTTCTCCACTAAGGTAGACAGAAGTTGGATCTAAACCTACTGGATAAATATCTTGTTCAAAAAGATTAACCAAGATATCATATTTTTTAGAATCAACAGAACCATAACCTTCTTTAGTGCTGCGATACTTTATCCAAATTTTTCTCTTTGCCATAATTTTATAATTTTATTATATTAAATGTAAAAATAATTTCTTCTAAAACAAATATATTCTGATTTATTCACTAAAAAAACAAAGGACGTTTGAACGGTAGATTTAGTTAGTAAGTGGCAGATTGGTCATTGGTCATTGGTCATTGGTCTTTAGTCATTGGTCATTAGTTAATTAGGTAATTCGTTGTTGTATAGAAAAAAGCCTAAGTTCAAGTAATAAAAAACTAATGACAAATGACTAGTATCTAAAATTATTCTTCACTCATATAAGGATAGCTATAGCTTTTTGCAGGTACGTAGTTTTCTTTTACGGTGCGTAATGAAACCCAACGCAATAAATTCCATTTGCTACCAGCTTTGTCGTTGGTGCCAGATTTTCTTGCGCCACCAAATGGTTGTTGTCCAACTACTGCACCTGTACATTTATCGTTTATATAAAAATTACCCGCACTATTGGTCAGCGCCAGTTTCATTTTTTCTATCACATACGTATCCTGTGCTATGATGGCACCTGTCAGCGCATATTCTGAAGTGGTATCTACTAATTGTAACGTATTTTCAAACTCTTCGTCTTCGTATACATATATAGTCAACACAGGACCAAAAATTTCTTCTACCATAGTAGCAGATTTCGGGTCTTTGGTTAAGATAACCGTTGGTTCTATAAAATATCCTTTCTTCTTATCGTGTCCACCGCCGTACATAATAATATTATCTGGATTTGCTTTTGCCTGTTCTATATAACGTGTAATGCGTTTGTACGCATCTTCAGAAATAACCGCACCCATTATTACGGTAAAATTTTCTATGTTACCAATCTTAAATGTTTTCAAGGCTTCGTACATTTTTTCCCAAGTTTTGTCCCAAATAGATTTTGGAATATACGCACGCGAACATGCTGAACATTTTTGTCCTTGGTATTCAAACGCACCACGCAACAAAGCTGTTGCCAACACATCTACATCAGCACTTTTGTGTGCAACAATGAAATCTTTACCACCAGTTTCGCCAACAATACGCGGATAGCTTTTATAAATATTTAGATTTTTTCCAATGGTTTCCCAAATATGATTAAACACATTTGTAGAACCAGTAAAATGTACACCTGCAAAATCTGGATGCGATAAAATTATGTTAGTGGTTTCGACTGCATCTGCAAATATCATATTGATAACACCATCAGGCAAGCCAGCTTCGCGGAAAATTTCCATAATTGTCCATGCAGAATATATTTGTGTGTTCGATGGTTTCCAAACCACTACATTTCCCATTAATGCTGGCGACACAGAAAGATTTCCTGCAATAGCTGTGAAATTAAATGGTGTAATGGCATATACAAAACCTTCTAACGCACGATACTCGATAGTGTTACGAATGGCTGGTGCAGAAATTGGTTGATCTGCATAAATTTGTGACGCAAAATGCACGTTGAAACGCAGAAAATCTGCCAACTCGCAAGCTGCATCAATTTCCGCTTGATAGGCATTTTTTGATTGACCAAGCATGGTTGCTGCATTGATTGCTGCTCGATATGGACCAGAAATTAAATCTGCTGCTTTTAAGAAAATAGAAGCACGATCTTCCCAATGCAGGTTTGCCCATTTTTCTCTTGCCTTCAATGCGGTTTCTATTGCTAAATGTATTTGCTCGGTTTTTCCTTTGTGATAATGTCCAATTTTATGTGACAATTCGTGTGGCGGAAAAATATCTATTGTATCGCCAGTACGCACTTCTATTCCATTGATAAACATCGGAATATCATACACTATCGCTTTACGTCTTGCCAGTTCTGCTTTTAGTGCTTTGCGTTCGTTGCTATTTGGCAAATAACCTAAGATAGGTTCGTTTTGCGGTGACGGAATGGGTGCGATTTTATTTGGCATAAAACTAATTTACGATGTACGATGTACGATTTTACTTCAGTAACAAAGTTAAGTCTTTTTGGTTGAAAATAAAATTGGTTGTTGTGGCAAGTATTTTACCTTTATTATGATATTTATTTCACTATCAACAATTTCTGTATCCAAACATCTATATCTGAAAAGATCTGAAGTTGGTACATTCCGTTTGGTAAATCCTTTAATTCAATGGATGAAGTACTTCTATCATGGTGAGTTGTTTTTTGCTCATACACAGTTTTACCATTCAAATCTGTAACTCTTATTAAAATTGGATTATTTCCTTTTGATTCAAAGTTTACTATAAAATTTCCGTTGCTTGGATTTGGATAAACACTCAGACTTCCTTCTTTCTTAGCATTGGTTTTTATTGCAGTAACAGTTTCTATTCTGGAAGTTGCTGTGTTCGTTTTAATAGGTAAGTTATAATCAAAATAAATATCTGCTGTGTTTTTTAGGCTGTCACCAATTACTAAATTATTTTTTAGTTTTATTTTGAATGCGACATAACCATGTTTTAGTGGTTCTGTAAATGGCAAGTTGATGTTATCAAAAACAAACTGTACTTTATTGCCATTGCTTATTAATGTTTTACAATTATGAGAAGTTGATGTGAGTTCTAAAGTTGAAATATCAAATGTATTCAAATTAATAAAATCAGTCAATACAATATTTTCTGCGTTAGCTGTTCCAGTATTTTCAAAACGAATCAAGTAATTTACAAAATCACCTACTAAAGCTGGTGTAATAATTTCACCTTCTAAACAGGTTTTATCATTTGGATCGAAACTACCTATTACTGTTTGTTTGATGTTTTGAAAATTGTCTTTAAAAAATTCATCACGTATAGCATTATCTAAGTTTGTTGTTACAGATAACTGAATAACATCACCGGCATTTACAGCAGGATTATCTGTTGGAGCATTGGTACGCATGGTTACAATAATTTCACGTGTTTCAAACAATTGTAAATTACTAAAAGAAAAAGTTAGCGCACCGCTTACAATATTCGTTGGAGTTGTTGTAGCAGAAATATAATCCTGTCTGC
The DNA here is from genome assembly GCA_031414515.1 of Sphingobacteriales bacterium. Classification (GTDB taxonomy): domain Bacteria; phylum Bacteroidota; class Bacteroidia; order Chitinophagales; family JADIYW01; genus JADJSS01. The sequence goes on from JANNVS010000296.1 coordinate 5,954, forward strand.
TTTCATCGTAATTAAATAAAATAGTTCCATTTTCAATTTGGTTGCCTTTGTTTTTGAGAACTATTTTATAAGTAGCATCTGAAAAACCTGGTCGAGCTGCACGAAGTGGAATAATAGTAATTGATACGTCGTGATGTACACCATTTGCCGTTATACAAAATTGTTGTGGAATGGTATCTTCAGGTAAATTTACTATTATAGATGTAGGTAGACAGACAAAATAATTATTTAGTATTTGCGGTGTCAGTTCATAAATACCTCTTAATAGGTTCAAATTAAAATTATTGTTATAATCTGTGATAATAAAATCAGAAGAATTATTAATAGCAATTTTAACATTTCTAAATATTAAAGTACTACTTTGACAACTATCTATATTATTATTATACTTAATATTACCATGAAGACTATATGTCGATCCATTTTCATCAGCATTACATTTAGTATTTACAATTGTACTTAATAAATCATATCTGGTACATGAATTATTTATTTTAGCAGTATCCCATTGGTCAGAACAAATATATTTTAAGTCAGGATTATTTGAAAAATCCAAACAGGGTAATCCAAATATACGGATACATGAATTAATACCAAATTCAGTATTAACAGTATCATTTTTAATAAAAAGTGTGACTAATTTATTATTACTGCAATCTAATTGTGTTAGTTTTTTAAAGCCGGATACATCCAAATTATACAATAAATTATTTTTACAATAAAGGGCTCTTAAGTCTTTAAATTTACTTACATCTAAAAATGTTAGATTATTATTTTCGCAATAAAATTTAGTTAATTTTGAACAAATTGTGGTTTTTGAATCAAATTGTGTAAGTTGATTATTGATAATACTTAAGATTGATAAGTTTGCAAGGTTATTTGTATTTAACTGCAAATTAGATAAACCAATACTATCACAATATAAATCTGTAATCGCTAAAGAAAGGGAATTAACCGTATTATTAAAATTTTGAATCGGATTTTTACTGCAATTTAATGATTGTAATCTTTTATTATTACTTAGGTTAAGATTGGAAATATTATTAACAGAACAATCTAATCTAAATAAATTTTTAAAATATTCTATACCTTGCAAAGATTGGATATTTGAGTTTTTAATATCTAAATAATATACTCTTAATGCTTCAGATTGGTCAATTTGAAAATCATTATTTATATCAACATCAATACCATTTTCTAACGAATCTTTTGCATAATATATAAAAATATTTGTCAACCTAGACTTAAAATTCGCATCAGGAATATTTATAATTTGCGCTTGTATTTTTTGTACAAACATTAAACAAGAAAACAGAGAGATGGTTTGTATAAATTTAAGCATGATGTATAATTCAATTCAAATATAAAATAAAAATATGATTTTGCCATAAATAAAATGTGATTATTGAAACTAATTAGTTATAATGGAAACGACAAGAAATAATTATAATTTCAGTATCTGTAACTTTATAAACTAGTCGATGTTCGTCGTTTATCCTTCTCGACTAAAACCCTTTAAAATCATGTTTTAAACCTTCAGGTTTACCAATTCCTGTAAAAGGTGTTTTCTGTATATCTGCAATAAGTTCAATTATTTTTTTTAATAGTTTTAGTTCATTCTTAGACCAAAATTGCAAATCTTCAAATGCTGCATTTTCAAACAACACCAACCTCATTTCAATAAACTTTTAAGTTGCTTATTATTTAAGTGCACCAACTTTTCTCTTTTTTTAATATTCTTAATAGAGTTTAAAATTCTTTTATGATTTGCCTCATTAGACATAAGATATGCCGTTTCATCTAATTCCGTTTCTATGGTCAATTTTATCTTTTGACCTTTAAAAACTTTCTTTACATATGAAACAAAATCTAGTGATAAATCATCGGCTTCTATATGTTGTACAATATTCATTTAATTATTTTTGTATAGTAAAAATAAGAAAAATATTCTAAAAGCAGGATAATAAAAGCAGAAAAAGCGGTTAATGTTGTACAATATGTATTTCCTAATTCCTAAAACTCACCACACCTTTATATTCCGTCTCAAAATCATGTAGATTTTTTGCTGCGGTTTCTACAGAATAGCCGAGTTGCTGATTGAAATAGAAATCTAATTCCATTAGGCAATCATTTAATTCAGGTCGTTCAAAATAGAGCCTTCCTGTTCTTCGAATAATGAAGTCAGATGTGTTGTTGGTCATTTCATTTTCTAAGCAATATTCGGCTTCTGCTATCAATAAGTTATTTTTGAAATTGGTTTGTGCTGCTGATAAAATATATTGTGTGTTGCTACCATATTTTAATACTAAATCCATCACATCTTCTAAATAATATTGTTTGAAATCTTCCTGTAAATCGCGTGCATAATCTTGTGGTGATTTATTTAAATTTCCACCACTTAATTGGATGTTTTCCGTTGTACATTTTTGAAATTCGCGTTGGTCTTCCATTTTTAATTGTTTGCAAACTACATTCACACTGCGCTCTGCCATTTTACGAAATCCTGTCAATTTTCCACCAGCAATTGAAATCAAATTTGAATCGGAAATAAAAATTTCATCTTTACGCGATAAATCAGAAGGTGACTTTCCGTCTTCATGAATCAAAGGTCGCAAGCCAGCCCAAGTTGACTCTACATCTTCTTTTTTTAAGTTAACAGAAGGAAACATGTGGTTGGCTGCAGCCAATACATATTCTACATCTTTATTATTAGTATATGGAAAATCTATACTTTCCTCATAGGTAGTATCTGTGGTGCCGATATAAACTTTTTTGCCACGCGGAATGGCAAATATCATTCGTCCATCTTTCACGTCAAAATAAACAGCTTGTTTAATTGGCAATCTATCTTTTTTGATTACAATATGTATTCCTTTTGTAAGATGTAATCTTTTTTTATTTAAAGATTTATCTGTTTTACGAAGTGTGTCTACCCAAGGACCACAGGCATTTATTATTTTTTTAGTTTGAATTGTAAAATTATTATTTGTAAAATTATCTTTGCAAACAGCCGCATTTATTTTACCATTTTCATTATAAATAAATTTTTGACATTCGATATAGTTTACACATAGCGCACCTCTTTCAACAGCAGACTTTATTACTTCAATACACAATCTCGCATCATCACTTCTATATTCTACATACATACCACCACCTTTCAAAATATCCTGATTTAGTAAGGGTTCTTTTTCAAGAGTTTTCTCTTTTGAAAGCATATTCCTACGTTCGTTTTTTTCTACGCCAGCCAGTCTATCATAAACATATAAACCTAAAGACGTAGAATATTTTCCGAGTGAACCGCCTTCTACAATTGGCAAAAGCATACGTTCTGGAAGCACAATATGAGGTGCATTATTATGAAGAATAGCACGTTCCTGTCCTACTTCGCGTACAATATTAAATTCCAATTGCTTTAGATAACGCAGACCACCATGAATTAATTTTGTTGAGCGAGAACTGGTGCCAGATGCAAAATCTGACTTTTCAATTAAGCAAACTTTCAAGCCGCGTGTAATGGCATCTAATGCAATGCCTGCGCCTGTGATACCACCGCCAACGACTAATAAATCAAATTGTTCAGATTGTAATTGTTGAATATAACGTGCTCGATTACGTGCGGAAAATGACATACTTTCAGTTTAATATAATTATCTAAAGATAACAGAAAGTGTAGGTTGGTTGTTTTGATATGTATTAAAATAAATAGAAATAATGTTATCTTAAAGTAATTGAAATTAAAGATAATGAAACCAACATTAAACAAAATAAAAGAAACGGCTATAAACGTTACCAATATAAAGCGTACAGAATATTTTTATCACTATATTTTAGGATTAGAAGTCATTACTAAAGATGACAGACTTATCTTCTTTCGTGTTGGCACTGATTTGTTATTGTGTTTTGATACAGATAAAACGAAAAATCAAACTTCGCCTCCATCACACGAAGCACGTGGTATTCAGCATTTTGCATTTGAATGTTCTGCAGAAGATTATGAGCCATGGAAAAAAGTAATAAAAGAGAATGTTATAGAGATTGAAGAAGAAATTATCTGGGAAACAGGCAAAAAATCTTTCTACTTTCGCGATCCGGATGGACATTGTGTGGAAATAATTGAACCATTGATGTGGAACTTTTAGATAATATTATGTCATGAAGTATTTTTTACAAGTTTGTCTATATGAATTGAAATAAATAATGAAAAACAACACAGAATTACCGTGGATTGAAGCTGGTTACGAAATCTTTTCTAAAGATGGTCCTGGTGGATTGAAAGTAGAACATATTGCTAAAAAAGTAGGAATCAGTAAATCTTCTTTTTATCATTTATTTGTCGATCTTGAAATTTATGAGGAAAAGTTACTCGAATATCATCTTGAACAAGCCAGAAATATGTCTGATCAATCTAAGGACTGCAATGCAATTGTACCTGATATTTTAAATCTTTTTTTGAAGAATAAAATAGCATTGTTGTTTAACAGACAACTTTGTATTAACCGAAACAATCAACTTTTTCAAACTTATTCTGAGAAAGCAATAGCAATAGTTGAAAGTACCTATTTTGATAAATGGGTTGATTTATTGGGTTTACAATCTCAACAACATATTGCACATAATATTCTAAAAATTTATACAGATAATTTTTTTCTTCGCATATCTGAAGATACATTAACCTTTGACTGGTTGCTGAGTTTGTTAGAGGAAATAAAAATCCTGGTAAAAGATATTAAAAAAGAATAGCATACTCAGCAAAAGATAAGTAACTTTAATTTGTAAGAATAATCAGAAAATTGTACGCAAGCGTTCAACTTTAGTAATTACAATAGTATAAATTTGATTCAGATAAAAATTTAGAACTCAATCTAATACATATGAGCACAATACAAATGAACGATACGATTTTTCAAAAGAGTGAAATGAGTAAATTGCATAAGGCATGGCGTCGTTATAAATATTTTACACCTGTAATTATCATTCCAGCAATTATGTTTATTTCCTTTTATTATTTAGGACTTTGGTCTTTTTTTGCATTTGTATTTGTTTATGGATTTATTCCTGCAATGGAATTTATATTTACAGGAACTTCAGAAAATTTTACTGCTACAGAAGAAGCTGAAGAACGTAAAGATGTATACTATGACTTACTGATTTATTCTATGGTACCATTACAATTTATTATTTTAGGTTTGTATTTATGGACTATAACTTCTCAGACTTTACTTTGGTATGAATACGTTGGAATTACTTCAGCAATGGGTTTGGCCTGTGGTGCTTTAGGAATAAATGTTGCGCATGAATTAGGACATAGAACAAAAAGATATGAACAAATTTTATCTAAAACATTATTGCTTTCCACATTATATATGCATTTTTTTATAGAACATAATCGAGGACATCACAAAAATGTATCTACACCTACAGATCCAGCAACTTCCAGATTAAATGAATCCTTTTTTGCATTCTGGCCCAGAACAGTTTTTGGTGGATGGATGGATGCCTGGAATTTAGAAGTACATAGATTAACAAAACTGAAACAGAATATTTGGAATCCAATTCATAACGAAATGTTGCGTTTTCAAATTATACAAATACTTTTTGTAAGTGCCATTTACATAATTTTTGGATGGATTGGTGCAGTTGGATTTATTGTATCGTCAATAATGGGTTTCTCGTTATTGGAAATAGTAAATTACATTGAACATTATGGTTTATTGAGAAAACAATTGCCAAATGGTGCATATGAAAAAACAAAACCACATCATTCCTGGAATTCAGGTCATGAGTTAGGTCGAATATTTTTATTTGAATTAACTCGTCATAGTGACCATCATTTTAATCCAAGCAGAAAATATCAGATACTTAGGCATTTTGAAAATGCACCTCAAATGCCAACTGGTTATTTAGCCATGATTCCTTTGGCCTTAATTCCTCCATTATGGTTCAAAATCATGAATCCATTGGTAGAAAAGCATAATGCAACAGTCAATGATGAGTACACAAAAAGTTTAGAAACGGTAGAAGAATTTGTTTAATTAAATTTCATAGCTTAATCTTTAAAGGTTGGCTTTTGTTTTGTCATGCTTGCCTGAAATGCAGCCATTAAATCGTTCGAATAAAAATGTGCAGCATTCCAGTTAGCCATAAATTCCAGGCTTTCATTTACGGAATGGTCTCTTGCAAAAATGATATTTCTTTTTGAACCACGAACAGATAACGGTGACTTTGAAGCAATTAATTCAGCAATTGCAGTTACTTCTTTTAACATCGTTTCTTTATTTTCAAATACTATATTTACCAATCCACATTTTAGGGCTTCATCTGCAGTTAGATTTCGTCCGGTATATGCTAATTCTCTTGTTAATCCATCAGAAATTATTTTTGGCAATCGTTGTAAAGTACCAATATCTGCTACCATACCTAAGTCAATTTCTTTTATACAGAAGTAAGCATCTTTAGTACAATATCTCATATCTGTTGCTGAAATCATATCTAGTCCTGCACCAATACAACCACCGTGAATAGCAGATAAAACAGGTTTAGATATTTTCTCAAATGTGCTGATGATATCCTGAAAATCTAACAGTAATTTCCTGAATTTTTCGCGTTTTCTGCCGTCACATTTTGAATTTGTTTTTTCATTAGTGGACATTAACATAGTTAGGTCAATTCCACCACAAAATAATTTTTCACCTGCACCACTAAAAACAATTGCTCTGATTTCTGGTGTATCATCACAATATATAAGTGCTTCTTTTAATTCTTTCCAGGAATCTTCATTCATTGAGTTTGCTTTTTCTGGCCTATTTATCGTTAGATGTGCCACTTTATTTTCCACATTTATTCTTAAATTCTTTAAATCTATCATAAATCTATTTTTTATTTAAAAGTTAAACTTTAATTAAATGAAAAAATAAACCAAAATAAGCCATTACTTCTTCAATTTTATATTAATTTCTATCGAATACTAACTAAAACCTACCACTTACTCATTTAGGTCAAATTTTTAATGTCTAAATATTATTTTTAATTGATAAAAATCAATATCTATATTATAAAATTATAATTGCTTGTTATATTATGGTATAAAAAAGAGTATAAATTTAATAAATATCCTTAAATAAAGGTATAGCGGTTCCGCTTTTAAATATTAATTTTGATATATATCAACTCTTTACGATTCTAAAGATTGAAAAATAATCACCCATTCAGTTCATTAAATTTTAAAATATCTTTTGTTTTTTACTCAAATAGATGATTAATTGATAAAATATATTGTAAACCATAAACTATGAATTTCTTTACAAAAACATTTTTTTTACTCTTACTAAGTATCTTCTCATTTAGTGATTTGTATGGACAGGTCACATTTACAAAAGGCTCGTTTATTATTAATATGGGAATTGTACCACAAACTAAATCAAATGGATTAGTACCATATGGTATGGTTTACGACCTTATTATAAATTATAAGATTCCAGTAGTATGGAGTATTAATCCAGGTAAAATTAAAGATGGTACTGATTTTACTTATAATGCGGTTTCTTATAAAGGTGGTCCATTTATTATTCCAAAAGAATACATTACTCCAACTATAACAGCAAGAATTACTTATTGGACTTTTACAAGAGGTGTGCAAGGTGTCTATTCAACTTCCAATTTTTCAGCACCTGTTTATGATACACTTACCTCTTTTCCAAAAATAATGATTGATAAGGGTTCAGGAAACAACAAAATTATTGAAGATTATTACCAAGATGCAGGAATACCAACTAGTGCATATACTTTAGGAGTTCCTGCTGATTTAACAACTTGTTTTGATCTTTGGTCAAACCCACATGATGACCCAACTTGGGCAACACACAATTATTTATATGATTTTGTAACTACCAACAAAGGAAATATTTGGGCTGAATGTCATGAAGTTAGTATGATGGAAAGCTGTAAAGAAGCATTAGTTCCTTTTCGTCAACTAAATTTTCTTTCGTCTAATGGTTTACAATGTTGGAATGGTAATAATAAATGTCAGGCAAATTCAGAAGAACATGCAAACAGCCCGGATTTGACTATAGTTACACATAACTATAGTTCTGAACCGATGATGCAATTTATGGGTGTTTTGACAAATGCAACCCAAAATGGTTCTGAAGAATGGTACATACCTTTATCAAGTGGAAATTGGAATGCAACAAC
>JANNVS010000297.1:0-7800 GCA_031414515.1 Sphingobacteriales bacterium
AGTAATGCCAGAGCGACACCCCTAAACAGACATACAGATAAAATCAAGAACAAAAAATGCTAATAAATAAAAAAATCACCTTTCAATCGATATGGTTGTTCGGTAAAAAAAATATTCTGCAAACACTACTTTTAAGTTCCATTGTTGTAGTACTATTCCATTTTTTAGACCTTAAAATAATTGCCATTCCTTTTTTGCCTGTGGCTTCTATTGGCACAGCCGTAGCGTTTTATGTAGGTTTTAAAAACAACCAGGCTTATGATAGACTTTGGGAAGCCAGACGCTTGTGGGGAGGAATTACCAACACCAGTCGTATTTTGACAGCATCTTTTATATCTCTTGTCGACGACAAAACAAAGCAAAGAGCATTTCTTAACCGTCATATTGCATATATCAATATTCTGCGGTTACAATTACGCAAAACAATTCCTTGGGCAACAAATAAAGAAGACTATCATAAACAATTTGTATCTGCATCAGAAGAAATAAGCGAATTTGACATAGCCATAAAAGAACTTTTTGATAAATTAGATAAATCTGAAATATTCGAAAAAGTAAAACATAGAGGAAATATTGCAAGCTATACGTTAAAAGTACAGTTTGATGTTTTAACTAAATTAAAAAGAGAAAAAATAATTGACGATTATGAACATAGTGACCTAACTAAGTTATTGTCTGAATTGTACAATTTACAAGGAGGTTGCGAAAGAATAAAAACAACACCGTTATTCCGACAATACAGCTTGTTTAGTAGAATTTTTGTGCAATTATTTATTCTTTTACTGCCCTTTGCATTGCTTACAGAAATGAGCAAATTTGGAGCGTATGGTATTTGGCTTGTTATACCATTTACTGTTCTCATTTCTTGGGTATTTATGACGATGGAACAAATAGGCGAAGCCAGTGAAAACCCATTTGACAATGGTTCTACGGACATACCAATTTCCTTTATTTGCAGAAATATTGAAATAGATATATTAGAAATGTTGGACGAAACCAATTTGCCACCAAAAATTGAACCTTTTAATGATGTATTATTATAAATAAAAACAATAAAATGAAAAAGAAAGATAAATTAGCCATTATTCAACAGCATTATTCTAATGCAAACACTACTATTGACAGCGTAAATAAATTCATTGACTTTATAGAAGATATACTAGATTTAGAACCATCTAAAGTAATGTTGGCCGACAGTATTTGTAGTGATGATGTAAACAGTATTCAATATCCTGTAAGAACACAGGAGTTTTTAGGCCCTTTTAAAATGGGTGGATTAGACGGCTACCCGTTTACAGGACTTACAGGAATGGGAGCATTTGCAAGCCACGTTCCAGACGAAGGAGCAGTTGCTATTTATTATGGACCTCACATTGGTATTACGAAAAACGGAATTATTGGCGAAATTCATAGACACGGTCAAACCAAAAATAGTGGTTGTTGTGGAGCAGCAAAAGGTGCTTTAAACAAACTTACAAACAATTTGATAACCGCAGGGAATATTACAGAATTAGATTATCAAATGAATACCATTGAACAAATATTATTAAACGGGAAAGAAAGAATATTGTCAGCAACTATTCCTCTTAAAGAAGCAACCGAGATAATATATGAAGCCATAGACAAGCGAATGGAAGAATTAGTTTCTGGCACAAAATACAATTGCAAATATCTTATTCTTTTTGGAGCAATTCATATCAATAGCGATACAGATATGGGTTCTTTTAATGAAACAAGAAAATTTGATGTAATAGATTTAAAGACAGGCGTAAGGACAAACCATTTAATAAAAATTTAGACTGGAAGTTTATTGGTTTGAAATCCACTAAGGTAAGGAAACCAGCAAAGGTGAAAACACCTGCCGACGTCGGGGAAATACAAAAAACAAAGATGCTCTGGTTTCTCAGAGCATCTTACTATATATCAACAAGTTTTTGTAATAAAAAAAGGCAAGTTACTCATAGCGCACCGCTCAACCAACTACCTTTGCTGCCTTCCGACCCTGGAGGATTTGTCAGGAGCTGGTCGTATAAGACTTGCCCGACTGCAAAGATACATCTTTATTCATGATTCTAAATTAAATAATAGGTAATATTAAATTATTGGATATAGATAACTTTTTGGCTTTTCCCTTTTTCCTTCTTACTTTTACGGCATGACAGATATTGATTTTAACAAGAATGAAGACACCATGCGTTTGGCGGTGGACGAATTGAAATTGAAATTACAAAAAGTATCTCTCGGTGGCGGACAAAAGAAAATCGATTCAGAGCATAAAAAGGGAAAGCTCACCGCCAGAGAACGAATTGAATATCTTTTAGATAAAAATACTGCATCTATTGAAATAGCAGCACTTACTGCCTATGATATGTATGCAGAACAAGGCGGTTGTCCCAGTGGTGGTGTAGTAGTTGTCATTGGTTATGTTTCTGGCAGGCAATGTATAATACTGGCAAACGATGCCACTGTAAAAGCTGGTGCCTGGTTCCCTATTACCGGTAAAAAGAATTTACGTGCGCAGGAAATTGCAATAGAAAACAGATTGCCTGTTATTTACTTGGTAGACAGCGCAGGTGTATATTTACCCTTACAGGATGAAATCTTTCCTGATAAAGAAAACTTCGGTAGAGTTTTCCGTAATAACGCCAAGTTATCCTCTATGGGTGTTCCTCAGATTTCCGCTATCATGGGAAGTTGTGTAGCTGGTGGTGCCTACTTACCTATTATGAGTGATGAAAGTATCATTGTGGAAGGTACTGGCAGCATATTCTTAGCAGGTCCATATTTAGTAAAAGCTGCCGTAGGCGAAACAGTAGATAAAGAAACACTCGGCGGTGCAGAAACACAAACAGCATTGAGTGGCGTTTGTGATTACAAAGTAAAAGATGATAAAGAAGCATTAGATACTATTAAAAAATTAATTAATAAGTACGGACGATTTGAGAATGCAGGGTTTGATAGAATAAAATCAAAAAAGACAAAAGCAAACGAAAAAGAAATATATGGTGTTTTTTCTTCTGCGAAGCCTTATGATATAAAAGAAATTATAAAACGTATCGTTGATGATTCTGAATTTACTGAATACAAAGAAGATTACGGACAAACGATAGTGTGTTGCTATGCAAGAATAGATGGCTGGAGTGTTGGCATTGTTGCCAATCAGCGTTCTGTAGTAAAAAGCAAAAAAGGTGAAGTACAAATAGGTGGTGTCATCTATTCAGATTCAGCAGATAAAGCAGCACGTTTTGTGATGTTGTGTAATCAAAAGAAAATACCATTGTTATTTTTGCAAGATGTTACAGGCTTTATGGTAGGCTCCAGAAGTGAACACGGTGGAATCATTAAAGACGGCGCAAAATTAGTCAATGCTGTTTCTAATTCTACAGTTCCTAAGTTCACCGTAATTACAGGTAATTCTTATGGCGCAGGTAACTATGCCATGTGCGGAAAAGCATTTGATCCAAGGTTAATAGTAGCATGGCCTTCAGCAAAAATTGCGGTTATGGGTGCCGATCAGGCTGCGAAAACTATACTGCAAATGCAAATAGGTTCTTTAGAAGCAAAAAATGAAATTGAAATGCCTGAAGAAAAAAAACAAAAAATCTTAAGTGATATAAAAGACCATTATAATAAAACTACTACACCTTACTATGCTGCTGCACGTATTTGGGTAGATGCGGTGATTGATCCCTTAGAAACCAGGAAATGGATTTCGATGGGAATTGAAGCAGCAAATAATGCGCCAGTAGAAAAATTTAATGTAGGTGTATTTCAAGTATAAAAAAAAACTAATTGACATGATAAAAAAACTATTTATATTCCTAATTCCAGTTATCTGTTTTGCTTGTAAAAAAACTACTGTAGACCAGGCAAAAATAGACAGAGAAGTTATTCAAAAATATATTGCTGACAATGCAATAATTGCAGACTCTACTTCTTCGGGTTTATATTATTCTATTGCAGATTCTGGTATTGGAGCAAATCCAACTTCTACTTCTTCTGTTTTAGTTTATTACAAAGGCTACTATACTACGGGTGGCACCTTTGATCAGAATCCTGCAGGATTGCCCATTACGTTTTCATTAACAAGAGTTATACTTGGCTGGCGAGAAGGTATTCCTTTGATAAAAAAAGGTGGTAAAATAAAATTATTAATTCCTTCAGCATTAGGATATGGCACCACTGGAAACGGAAGTATTCCTGCAAATACAGTATTAGTCTTTGATGTAGAGTTAGAAAATTTTTAGGTATTTCAAAATTAGACTGAAGAATTTTCAACTAAAGTGAGACTATAATAAACTCGGGATTACATCACAGCCATTTTGCAGAAAATGCATTAAGGTCTTTTCTAAGTTTATTAAATAATAGTTCAAAAGTCTGTACTCTTTCTCTTAAATCTATATGATCTTCAAGTTTTCTTTTGTCACTTGCTACAGGATTTGATTCTATATTTTTGACAATTTTTTCTTCACAGGAATTGACATCGTGTTTTAATATATCAATTTGTTCTGCTTGTATAATTAATTTATTTTGAAAGCGTTCTACCCATCCATGCATTTCCCTATCAGTATTCTTGGAAGCAACTTCTTCCAATCGTACTTTCATCGTGACGATATCTTGTTCATAGAAATACAATAGGTTTTTCCATTCATTGTGCTCTCTATGTAAATCGGACAAGTATTTTTGTGGTGACATATTCTGTTTATTTTTATCAAAATTAGTTCTAACTATTCCTTTATAAAATGATTTATATCATACTTACAACTAATCTTAATCAGTAATACCATATCCATACAAGAAGATGTGAATAGTATTAAAACAAAATAAATAAAAACGCTTAATTAAGAATGGATTGCTGAAATAAGACTATGCCACACTTTTTACTTTATCAGGCAAAGTCATTGCTTTATTTTCATTCTTCTCAAAGAAATGCGGATAATACTGATGCAATAACATAACGAACATATCATGCGGTAAATCATGAAAAGAACCATACTCTTTTAAATATTCCATAAAAAGAGAACCTTTCTTATCATATTGTTGAAATATGGAATCGTTGACACCATCAAATTCCATAGGCATTACTTCAAGATGGTCGCATAATTCTAAATTAAAAGCTGGTGTAGCTTTCACCCAATTTCCATTCAAATATATTTCACTACAAGCATGAAAAGCCAATACATCCGAATTTAATAACTCTATTAATTTGTCAACACCGATATGATTCTTCACATCGAAAAAGCAAAATCTGCTAGGAATATTTGCGGCACGCAAACAAGCAATTAAAAGACAGGCTTTTTCGATGCAGTTACCACTTTTATTTTCTCTGTTAAACAAAGAGCTTGCTTTCATAGCCACATGATTCAAATCAATATTGTATGGATTGTATCTCCAACCGTCACGAACGGCATAATATAATTTTATAGCATTTTTTGTTTTGTCAATTTCATTGCCAATCGTGTTTTTTACAAACCGTTGGATATCTGGCTGCTCACTATCTACAAAATAAGTTGGACGCAAATATATTTCAATTCCTAAAGGTGCGTTATTCATGTTGTAAAGATAGGAAAGCAGAAATGCAATTACGAATACCTATCTGATTTCTTTAAAAATATATTGTAAACAAAATTAATTTTTCATCATTTAGTAACGATTGTGGGAAAAAATCAAGTAGGTGCTGTGAAAATATCTTAATTTAGTGGTCAATTAGTTATGGCAGAAGATTTAGAACAAAAAGTACCCAAGAAGAGCAAACCCAGTTTTGTCTATGCTATTATTAGCATTGCCATGATATTATTCATCATTGGTTTATTTAGCTATGGTGTTTTTGTTGTCCAAAAAGAAATCAATAAAATAAAAGAAGGTATTCAAATAGACTTAAATCTAAAAGCAGATGCTACACCAGAGCAAAAAAAATCTATTGCATCTTATTTAAAGAAACAGAATTATGTATCAAAAATTCAATTTAAAAGCAAAGATGCTGCAGCAGAGCAATTTGAGCGTGAACTAGGACAAAACTTTCGCGAAATTTTAGGTGAAAATCCATTATATGACGCTTATATAATAAACTTAAAAGCTGAATATTCTAATCCTGATTTTGTAAAAGACATAAAATCTGCGTTAGTTGGACTTAGTGGTGTACAAGAAGTATTTTATTCCGACTTAGCTGTAAATACAGCAGGTGCTACTTTAAAACCAATTACTATTGGCATCATAATTCTTAGTATTGTTATGTTGATAGTTGCATTTTTAATAATTGACAATACCATACGTTTGATGATGTATTCACAACGCTTTACAATAAGAAGTATGCAATTAATTGGTGCAAATGAATGGTTTATTATTAAACCCTATATTGTCAAATCAATCGTTTCAGGTATCATCAGCGCAGTTATCGCAATATTGCTGTTGTCTGGCATTATCTACTTAACAATTTATAGGTTTTCTATTCAGTTTGTAAGTCAGGATTTTGTAACTTTGTCTATTATAGGATTTAGTCTTATCGTTTTTGGTATTTTAATTTCAATTACGAGCACTTACCTTGCCGTAAATAAATACTTGAAAATAAAATTAGACGAATTGTATTAAATAAATTATCATGGCAAAAAATCAACAGGCTCCAAAGAATACACCACAGGTGAAGCAGGTACAGTCAGCTGTTAAAAGCAAAACAAATACAAACAAAGGTGGAAGTTGGCTTCAACTTCCAGATAACCAAAATGCAACCTTTTTATTTGATAAAATAAATTATATAATTCTTGGCGTAGGTGCATTATTGATTATCATAGGATTTATAATGATGAGTGGTGGAAATACGGATCCAAAAGTATTTAATGAAGCAGAAATATATTCTTTCAGAAGAATTACGTTAGCACCAATTACTGTTATTACAGGATTTATCGTAATAATTATTGCCATTCTTAAAAAGCCTTCTACAGCTACAGAAGTATAATCGATATAAAACGTACTAATTAATCGTATTACTATTTATCTATGAATCTGCTACATGCTATTATCCTTGCTATCATTGAAGGTTTAACTGAATTTTTGCCTATCTCTTCAACTGCTCATATGAAATTTGCAGATTATTTAATTGGCATTCCTGAAACACCATTTAGAAACTTATATGAAATTGTTATTCAGCTTGCAGCCATCTTATCTGTTGTAATTTTATTTTGGCGTAAGTTTTTTGATTTAAAAAATATAAGATTTTATATCAAACTAATTATCGCCGTACTACCTGCATTAGTATTTGGTGCTTTACTAAAAAAACATATCGATTTTGCATTAAGCAATCTTATTTTTATTGCAGGTGTAATGATAATTGGTGGTATTATTTTATTATTTTCTGATAAATGGTTTACTAAAAACAGTATCAACGACGAACAAAAAATAAATTATGCTACTTCATTCAAAATTGGTTTATTCCAGGTTCTTAGTATCTTATTTCCTGGATTAAGCAGAAGTGCAGCAACCATTATTGGTGGCATGAGTTTAGGATTGACAAAAAAAACTGCTGCAGAATTCTCTTTTTTTTTAGCCGTACCTACAATGTTGGCTGCCAGTGCAAAAAGCACCATAGATGTAATGCAAGAAGGCAGTGTCACCTTTACGACTGAGGAAATCATAGCATTAATAGTAGGTTGTATACTGTCATTTGTTGTAGCTTTGTTTGCAGTAAAATCATTCATCGAAATCATACAAAAATTTGGATTTAGATTTTTTGGTATCTACAGAATTATTGCTGGCACCTTATTTTTATTACTTCTTTTATTTAATAAATAATAAATCTCACGCTTC
>JANNVS010000298.1:0-2669 GCA_031414515.1 Sphingobacteriales bacterium
TTCACCAAATAATATTTGATGAAACATTTGTAATCATAGAAAAACATGAAAAATGGAGCAGAGTAAAACTAGATCATGATAAGTATGAAGGTTGGATAGACAACAAACAATGGAAATTAATTAATAATAAATCGTCAGAAATAAATAAAAACATCGTTATTAAATCATTGTTTCTAACAACTAAAAATATAATTTATCCATTAGGTAGTTTTGTCGATTTTAATGCAAAGCAAAACAAAACAAATATTTTACAAACAGCTAAAATGTTTTTAGAAACACCTTACCTATGGGGTGGACGCACTTGTATGGGAATTGATTGCTCAGGTTTTATACAAATAATTTTTCGTGTACATGGAATCAATTTATTACGTGATGCTTATCAACAAGAAACAAAAGGAAAGAAAATAAAGTTTGCAAATGCAGCAACAAATGATTTAGCGTTTTTTAGAAACGACATAGGAAAGGTTATACATGTTGGAATAATTTTTAAAGAAAGAAATAAAATAAATATCATTCATGCCTCAGGAAGAGTAAGAATAGATAAATTAGATGAGAAAGGAATTTTTAATCAAGAAACACAATCCTATTCTCACAATTTACATTCTATAAAAAGAATATATTAATGATAAAGATTTTTGAAACAGAACAGATTAAAGAGGCTGATCAATATACAATAAAGCACGAGCCTATTTCTTCTATTCAATTAATGGAACGTGCAGCAAATGCTTTTGTTTTTGAATTTTTAAAAGACTTTCCAAATAAAAATATTCCTGTCAGCATCTTTTGTGGAAATGGAAATAATGGTGGAGATGGATTAGCAATAGCAAGAATCTTATTAAGCAAAAAATATAAAGTCGATATATTTATTTTTTATGCAGTAAAATATTCTATCGATTTTACAAAAAACCTGAGTCATCTGCAAAAGAAAAATAAAAAGCAAATTCATTATATTGAAAATAGTAATTTTATTGAAAAACTACCAATCAACTCAATTATAATTGACTGTATCTTTGGAACAGGACTAACCCAATCAATAAAGCAAGATTCTATTCATTATCAAATAATTGAAAAAATAAACGATAAGAAATTTTACAAAGTTGTCTCTGTTGATATACCAAGTGGATTATTTTCTGATAAGCATACAAATGGAATTGCTGTAAAATCATGTAAAACATATACATTCCAATTCCCTAAATTGTCATTTCTAATGCCAGAAAATGAGAATTATGTGTCTGATTTCAATATCTTAAATATTGGATTGAATATAGGTTATATTAGTAAAACAAAAACAAAATTATATTTCATAGATACAGTAAGTATTCAGAAAAAGCTACACCAGAGAAATAAATACGCTCACAAAGGAACGTATGGTCATGCTAATATTATTGCAGGTAGCTATGGGAAAATTGGTGCCGCTGTATTGTCCAGTAAAGCATGCCTAAGAACTGGATGTGGCTTAGTTACAGTACATATTCCATCTTGTGGATACGAAATTTTACAAACCCTTTTTCCTGAATCAATGTGTAATGCAGATAAAAACACAAAATACATTAGCTCAATTCCAGCAGATGATCAATATGACGCAGTAGCAATTGGACCAGGAATAGGAATGCATGCCTTGACTAGAAAAGCTTTTGAACTATTTTTAAAGAAATATAAAAAACCATATATCCTTGATGCAGATGCATTAAATATTTTATCGAAGAAAAAAAGTTTATTAAAAATAATTCCTTTGAACTCTATACTAACGCCACATCCAAAAGAATTTGAACGATTGGCAGGAAAATGGAAGAACGATTTTGAACGATTAACATTGCAACAAAATTTTTCTAAAAAATTTAAGGTAATCATTGTTTTAAAAGGTGCGCACACTAGCATTTCTGACGTCAATGGTGATGTTTATTTTAATTCAACAGGAAATCCTGGAATGGCAACAGCTGGAAGTGGTGATGTATTAACTGGAATAATAACTGGATTTTTAGCACAGCAGTATTCACCTTTGGATAGCGCAATTTTAGGTGTTTATATACATGGCTTAGCTGGTGATAAATCGTTGGAAACACAAAGCATGGAAAGTATGATAGCTTCTGATATCATTACTAATCTAGGAAATGCATTTAAAGAAATTTAAAAAATAATTTGTCTAGAAAAAACATAGTAATTCTAACCGGTGCAGGTATTAGCGCAGAAAGTGGTATTAAAACTTTCCGTGACAGTGATGGACTTTGGGAAAATCATCGAATAGAAGATGTAGCAACATATGATGCATGGCAGAGAAACAAAGAACTTGTTTTAGATTTTTACAATAAACGAAGAAGACAAGTATTACAATGCAAACCAAATGATGCGCATCAACTTTTAGTTAAATTGGAAAAAAAATACAATGTACGAATCATTACACAAAACGTAGATGATTTACACGAACGAGCAGGTTCTACAAATGTGTTGCATCTGCATGGTGAATTATTAAAAATAAGAAGCACTGAGTATGAACATCTAATTTACGACTGGAAAAATGATTTACACCTTGGCGACAATTGTGAAAATGGTGCACAATTACGTCCTCATATTGTTTGGTTTGGAGAACAAGTACCTATGATTGAAGTAGCAGCAACTATTACAGGAAGAGCAGATATATTTATTGTAGTAGGAACTTCCTTGCTTGTATA
>JANNVS010000299.1:0-3116 GCA_031414515.1 Sphingobacteriales bacterium
TCCTGCGTTTTTTTTATTGAATTGATAAGAATTAACAATACGTTTTTAATTTCCACAAGCTAAAATATTCTCATAAAATGTACTTACCTTACTTGGCTTTAAAGTTATAATATGAAGAAAATTTCATTCCTTCTTTTTTTAAGTGTAATCACAGTTGTCCTATCTGTATTTATTGCGTTTGCTGATCCAGTAATCAGTTTAAATTTATTGACACCAAATGTGGTTTGTTCCACAGGAAATGACACCGTTCGTTATACTGTTTCGGCATCTGAAATTCCTGCAAATACCAATATTGTAATTTATCAAAGTACAGACAGCACTTTTAATCCATACAATAATCAAGGTGATAGTATAGGTTTTATTCCAGGAAATTCAAATCCAACAGATACGGTAAATTTTGGTACTTGTGTGAAAACATTAGGAATTTTTATTGATGCTTGCGGTGCATCCGGACAAGAAGGTAGAAATGAATATATGGTACTGACTTCTGGTAACGGAATAAAAGTGAGTAACTTAGCCGTTGATTTTTCGAGTCAAAATAATAGTGGTGCAACAAATGCAGATATTAATATAGGCGCTAGTCCTTGTTTATACAAAACTCCTACTCCATCTTTAATCACAAGTTTGCAAGTTGGTACATGTAATGCATCAAATGTAATTTCAGCATCACCAACAGATTCAATTCCTGCAAACGCAATAATTTTATTATTTACAAGTGATGCCGTTACAGCGAACTATGCAATTGCAGGTTTATGTAATTTAGGTTATCCAATTTATGTTATACAAAGTGCATGTGTCAGAACAATTGGTGCGTATACCAATGCACCAAGATGTGATGCACCTTCACGCTATAGAACGACTATAGCAACAGATAAAAGATTAAATTGCAGCGACAATTTTACTTATGATTTATGTAGCATTTTTGATGAAGACGGAACTTACGCTATAAGACAACAAGGAACAGATACAGCAAGTGTGGCAAACAACGGAATCCGAAGAAATGCAATTGATTCTTGTGGAGGAATTGATTACACGCAATTGGATTTTTCTGCAGATACTACGTTAAAATTTAGAATTCCATTGAATTTCTGTAATGATGGTTATCATTATATAAAAGCAATTACGCATCCAAATGGCAGACTGCCAATTTCAAACACCATAAAATATAAATTAGTTTGTAATGATGTAACAGCAACTTCATCTACTACCAATATTTGCAGTGGTGATTCTGTAAAAATAAATTTATCGAGTACTGACCCAAACGCAATCTTAAGCTGGACTGTTTCCGGTAGTGCAGGCATCAGCGGTGCTTTAGCTGGAACTGGTAACAGTATAAAACAGCTTCTAACATACAACGGTAACACAAAAGATAGTGTTACATACACCGCAATATCCAATGATGCTGGTTGTACGAAAACTGCCAATGTAAAAGTGATTGTCAATAATTGTATAACAACTTGTAATCCGGAAATTTCAGGTAATAACCCGATTTGTCAAGGTGATTCTATAACGTTAGATGCAGGAACTGGATTCACTTCTTATTCATGGAATACTGGCGCAACTTCACAAACAATAAAAGTGAAAACTCCAGGAAAATATGTAGTTACAGTATCTGGCCAAAATAATTGTGACGGAAAAGATTCAGTAGTTGTTATTGTAAACGCTATTCCACAAGTCTCTATTTCTGGAGTTGCGTTTTTCTGCAATGGATCTCAAACAGAATTAACTGCTAATGCAGATGCAGATTCTTTGCGTTGGAATACCAATGAAACCACGGCAACAATTTCTGTTTCACAAGCACAAAGCTATTCAGTTACTGTTTATAAAAATGGCTGCTCAAATAGTGCATCAGTTCAAGTAACTTCATTAAATCCACCATTACCATTCAGTATCGGAAACGATACTTCGTTTTGTGGCGATTTCACTAAAATATTGTCTTCAGGTAATCAGACTACACAATGGAGTACAGATGAAACTGGCTCACAAATTATTGTAACAGAAGAAGGCACTTATATTGCAACGATTACAAATGATTGTGGCAGTACTTCCGATACCATCGTAATTTTCAAAAATAATTTGCCAATCGTAAATATTGGAAATGATACTGCATTTTGTGATGGTGAAATACTATTAGCTGCACCTTCTGAAATGCGTTCTTATGTTTGGAGCACAGGTTCACAATCTTCTTCAATTACTGTAATTGAAGAAGGAACTTATTCAGTTATTATTACAGATGAAAATGGTTGTTCTAACAGTGATGCTATTACTGTCACTTCAAATTGTGTTAATGATCTTTGGCTTCCAAATGCCTTTACACCTAATGGTGATGCAGTGAATGATGTTTTTTATATAAGAGGAAATCCACGAAATACAAGTATTGAAAGTTTTACAATCTATAATCGTTGGGGCAATAAAGTGTTTGAAGCAAACAATATATTACCTGATGATATTACTATAGGCTGGGATGGAAAATATAAAGGCGAGCCTTCTCCATTTGAAGTATATGGATATGAAGTAATTGCAAAATTCATTAATGGCCAGAAAAAAACATTAAAAGGCAACGTAACGTTATTAAAATAGTAAAGAATAGTAGCCGTAACGGATTCATTTAAAAATTAAATTTGCATACGTAAATAGTTGTATGAAGAGTAAATTATTGTTGGTTATATTTTTAGTGTCTGCGGTGCATTCTTTTGCGCAAACAATCCAATTAAATAATATTTCGCAAGATGTTTTTTGCAGTACAGGAAAAGACACGATGAAATTTTCAGTAAACTATTCCAGCATTCCACAGAATTCCAATATCGTATTTTATCAGTCTACTAATCCTGCATTCAATCCATATTTAGGACAAGGTGATAGTATTGGTTTTATAAATGTAGGTGCAAATACTTCTGGTGGTGGAGGTCAGATTACAACTACATGTCCTAAAATTCTAGGTATTTTTATTGATGCCTGTAATCAGCCGCCATTAGATGAATGGAATAATGAATATATGGTAATTACTTCAGGAACAGGATTTAAAGTAAGTAATTTACAGGTAGATGTGTATCCTCCAGGCAATCGTGATATAAATACTGGATCAGGTACTGCTTGTCCATTTTCTACGCCGTCTC
>JANNVS010000300.1:0-8953 GCA_031414515.1 Sphingobacteriales bacterium
AGATACATGTTTGATACAGAAGATTCTTTACTTAGAATTGATATGAGTGAGTACATGGAAAAATTCTCAATCTCACGTTTAATTGGTGCGCCTCCAGGATATGTTGGTTACGAAGAAGGTGGACAATTGACAGAGAAAGTACGTAGAAAACCATATTCAGTAATATTATTAGATGAAATTGAAAAAGCACATCCTGATGTTTATAATGTATTGTTGCAAGTTTTAGACGATGGTATTTTGACAGACGGATTAGGAAGGAAAGTAGATTTCAAAAATTCAGTAATTATTATGACCTCTAATATTGGTGTGCGCCAATTGAAAGATTTTGGAACTGGTGTTGGCTTTGCGACAAATGCAATTAAAGATAATACCGATAACATTACAAAAGGTGTAATACAAAAAGCATTACAAAAAACTTTTTCACCAGAATTTTTAAATCGTATTGATGACGTGGTCGTATTTAATAGTTTAGGTAAAGAAGAAATTCATAAAATTATTGATATAGTATTGGCTGGTGTTTACAACCGTTTAGAAAAATTAGGTTTTAATATAGAATTAACTTCTGCCGCAAAAGATTTCTTATCAGAAAAAGGATATGATCCACAATTTGGAGCTCGTCCTTTACACAGAGCAATACAGAAATATATGGAAGACCCATTAGCAGAAGAAATATTAAATTCTAAAATAAATGAAGGTGATATCATCATTGCAGATTTAGATGAAGAAACGAAAGACAAATTGAAATTTGAAATCAAAAAGAAATCAAAGCCTAAAAAAGCTAAAGAAGAACAGAATTGATGATTTGCAATTGACAATTAACAATAAAAAGAGTTCGAGATTTCGAACTCTTTTTTTATTCATTTTTAGAAAGCCTAAAATTATTCATTCTTTAAACTTTCTTTTACAATATGATATACAGAAGGATTGGTTTCTGCTTCAATATAGATCTGATAAGAGAATAATCCTTTTGAAATTTTTATGAGAAAAAGGTTTATCGATAATAAAATTTTGGATACAAAATTAGTACCTAATGCTTTAGGATAAGGCGCAGGAATTCCTTTTACATTAATGATAGTTAAACGTGCATCCATAATTAATTTCTTAAATGAAGAGAATGCAAATAAACGCGTGTGCGTTTTATCTAATATTCCGCTTTTTCCATAATTAAAATAACCTAAAAGCAACATCATCCTTACCGGAAAAAAAGAAATATTTCCTGTTGTGAAGATTATCTTTTGTTTCTTATAACTAAACTGCTCAGAAAGTTTCAACATAAACGCTTCCGGATTGACTAGATGTTCAATTATATCTAAAAATAAAATGCAATCATATTCATTAATTGGTATTGCAAAATTAGTATCCAGATTGGCAATAATATGCTTATCTAGTTTAAATTTTTCTGGAATGTCAAATTGATCTACGGTTACTACTTTACAGTTCTTTTTCTTAAGTTCATGCCCTACGCCAAAAGGTCCAGCTCCTATATCAATCACAGACGAATTTGAAGGCACTGCATCGATTGCATAGGTATGCGAACTTGCGTAACCTAATTTCAGACTGTATTGCAAATTATCTTGAATGATATCGAACATATTTTGGTAAAAGATACCTAAAGAATGAACATATGCTCTTAAAAAAACTTTTAAGGTTTGAATTTTTGCTGCATAAGGTATCACGGTTTTGATATCGCTATTCATCTCAATGAATTTAAAATCAGACAATACAATTTGTATCGCTATTTCATTAATGAAAGACGCATTATCAGAATTATACAAGTACGGAATCTTTGCTAAATAGCTAGTGTTATAAATACAGATTTTAGGAAATAAATTTAGTTGCTTGCCAAATACTTTCTTCTGTACAAAATTTATTATTCCAAATTGAGACAAATAAGTATCTCCACCAGTTAAGTATGCAGTATCATGCTGCAATGGCTCTAATAATTGTTTTAAATGTGATGATAAATAGTTGAATTGAATACTATTAGTTACTATAATAAAATCATAGTTTTTTTCTTTACTATATTCAAAGATTATTTTATGTGTTTTGCCTAATTCAAACTTATCTTCTAGTTGAATGCATTGAATATTATTAGTAACAATAGAATTTCTTTCCTGTTGGTCTATTTCATTACTATTTAAAACTAATTTACAATCTATATCATATAATGGAAATTCTATAATTTTTATTTCCTCAAGTATAGATTGTATATCTTCTTTTGATGAAGGTAGCAGAGCAAGTAAAATCTTTCCTTTCATAATTTGATTATACTATTTTTCATACATCTTTAATTTTACTAATCCAATGCGCTGAAAGAAATGCATAACACTAACACGCAATACTTCTATACCATATTTCGAACTTCGTTTGAAATTAATAGAAGATGCTTCTGGAAAATATAAAGTAGGACAACTGATTTCTGCAATATCAAAATTTGCATACACAATTTGTGAAAGCATTTCATTGTCAAACACAAAATCATCTGAATTAATAGAATAGTTTATGCTCTGTAATACTTCTTTTGAAAAAGCTCTGTAACCTGTATGATATTCTGACAATTTTTGATCTATTAAAATATTCTCTATAAATGTCAGCATTCTATTGAAAATATACTTATACCTTGGCATTCCGCCTTTTAATGCGCCTTTTCCTAAAATTCTAGAACCTAATACGACGTGATAAACATCATTTGCTATTAAATACGCCATAGAGTGAATTAACTTTGGCGTGTACTGATAATCAGGATGTAACATAATTACAATATCAGCACCTATTTCCAATGCTTTATTATAACATGATTTTTGATTTCCACCATAGCCTAAGTTTTTTTCATGTCTTATAACGTGATTAACGCCTATTTCATTTGCAACTTGTACTGTATTGTCTTTACTGCAATCATCCACTAAAATAACTTCATCTACTATATCAAATGGGATTTCATTATATGTTTTTCTTAATGTTAATTCTGCATTGTAAGCTGGTAATACAATGACTAATTTTTTACCTTTTATCATTAAAGTAGTATTTCAGTTCAAAGATAAAAAAATGAAAGTAAATAATGTAGTAATCTATTTTATTCCAGTTTTTTTTGAAGTGTTTTCGCACGTTGATCTTCACCATCGTGACTCCAGCCTGGTGAATTAAAAATATAGTTTAATTTATCCTTGAGTGTTGATGCACGCTTTACATCATTACAGATATTTACTACTTCGTGAAATGTAATTCTTAAAAGGTTATTTGTTTTAATATTGATGGTAATTCCATAGATCGGAAATCCTTCATCTTCGTCTCTGAAAGTTCCAAACAATCTGTCCCAGATAATTAAAGTACCTGCATAATTTTTATCTAAATATTTTATTTCACTCGAGTGATGTACTCGATGATGTGCAGGTGAATTAAAAATAAATTCGTACCACTTAGGTAAATGTTTTATGGTTTCGGTATGCGTTAAAAATTGATAAATTAAATTTATCTGATACATCGTCAATATCATTAACGGATGAAAACCCAAAATTGCCATTGGTATATAAAATGCATCTTTAAACAATAACTCTAACCAACTTTGGCGCAATGCTGTTGAATAATGCATGTATACTGATGAATGATGATTTACATGTGCTGCCCAAAATAATCTTATCTCATGTGCAAACCTATGGTACCAATAAAATATAAAATCTTGTAAAATAAATCCAGCAATCCAAATATACCAGTGTTCTTTGTGCCATTTAATAGAAGCAAACTCTTCTATGGTTGCAGGTCCAATGTTTTGAAATATTCTGAACTGATAAAACCAAAGTAAATAACCAATTGCTATTGCTTTAATACCAATATCAAGAATAGTAGAACCAATGCCAAGTTCTAAACTAGCTGCAGCATCTTTATAAAACTCTTTGGTTACTGTGTGTTTTTTTTTGTAATATAGAAAAAACTCTGTTGCAATTAATAAAATGAAACCTGGTACTGCGTAAGCTACCGGATCATTAAAATCTAAAGGATTATATAATGAAAATCTTTGCATAAAGTTATATCTAATCAAATATAACCACAAAATGGAATCGAAAAGTAATCAATATATAATTAATTTCATTCATCTGCTTTGTCAAAAGCATTATTGGATCTTTTTCCAACATTATTATATCCGCCTTTATCCTGTATTTTAGGTTTTCCACTAGCATTCGTAGATTTTTCCCAACTAACAAAATTTCCATTTCCAGGAAGATTGATTTGATTTACTGATTCAATCGTTATGTCATTATTATTTCCTGTAATAAGAATGATTCCTATAGTACCCTTAAAGTTTAATTTATTATCACTTCCTGAAATAATGATATCCTTTCCATCTAAAATAATTTCCTCTTCTTTTTTATTATTTGCATATCTTATTGCATCAGATGAAATATTTTGCGTAATAGTATTTTTTGTTTTGGTTGATATCGTTGTTTTTGTTTCTTGTCCAAAAGTAATAATACATCCAAAGAACAGTAAGTGAGTGAATAGAAAATAATTTTTCATTTAGCTTTATTTATTTATGAAAGGTAAATAATCTGTCATTAAATTTAAGTATAATAATTTGTCTTGTTATTGCTTTATTAATTTTAAACTATGCTTTTTATGTTGTTCCACTTTTTCTCTTGACCAACACATTGGATAGTTATTTCCTGTAAACCAATCCTGTAATTGATTTTTATAATAAGGACTTGCCATATTTCCTGAATTACCCAATGGCATGACTACTGTTGATTTATCAAAATCTGAAAAATCAATTATTTGCCTGTACGATGGTGCTGCCAACTCACCGCCATAACCTTCAGCTGCCATAATAAAAGTTTGAAAAGGTGTGTCTGTGTCGCCACCAATCGGAAATGGACCAATATCAAATACTTTATCTAATGGCTGCTGTGCACTCAACGCATGTGGAAATACAATGGCATGTAAATCGCCCCATTTCCACTTTGTATTTTTTGTTCCGTAATTTAATTTAAGCCAATCAATGGCACTTTTAAATCCTTCTTTTATTAATTTTTCTTTGCCACCAGCTGCTTTCAGCCAGATAGAATTTTCATTATCTAATATTCTTAATAAAATAGGTGTATTGTGTCCGAGATATGAATTAACAGGACCAAAGATGGCATGAAAGCCTCTTCCTAATAATTCGTCTATTAATTTTTTATCCTGTATTGAGGATTCAAATAATTTTCTAACTATCATTAATTTGCCTACTTTATATAGACTTCCTTCAATTTTTTCTGGATGCAGAACACCATCCCAAGCTAATAACAAATCTACATAACGTTGTAATTCAGCGTTATCCATTTGAATGTTTTTGAAATGATTTGCAAATAATTTTCCTGGTGTACAATGAAAATCCATTTGCATTTCGGTAAAGTCTTTTGGCTCTAATTTTTCTTTACGTTTTATCATTTTCTCTAATCGATTGGCGCGATAACCATTCATATATATATCACCTAAGAAATAAGGAAAATCATCTGGTTCAATTTTGTGATTTGCTGTTATTACGTATCCTTTTTCAGGATTGAGTACATGTGGCATTTCTTCAAATGGAACAAACCCTTTCCAATCATGTTCACCAGTCCAGCCCGGTTGTGGAACGGATGCTGTAGCCTTATCTCTCAATGGTACTTTTCCTGAATTATAATAACCAATATTACTGTCCGTATCAGCATAGACTATATTTAAACCAGGTGCTGTAATGTGTTCTACAGCATCTACAAATTCATTCCAATTTTGTGCTTTATTTAAAGAAAACCAGCCCTTAGTTGCTGTTCCTGCCTTATATGCCATAGAACATAAGGTCAATTTCATAGAAGAATGTCCAGTGACATCAGAAATTAAAATACCATGTACAGTTTCATATACTTTCTCAATATGTGGCATTTTTTCACCTTTAATAAAAATCTTTTCTTCCATTATATTTGTTTCCATTAATTTACCATCATGCATATAGGTCGTACACGTTTCATCGGTAAATTTTTCTACAAAAACATCTTCTATATCTGTGTAAGATAAGGTAATTCCCCAGCCAATCTTTTCATTATGACCAATTTGCACCATTGGTAATGTGGGAGCAGAAACACCACTCGCATGTAACTCCGGGCAATGCAAATGATTCATATACCATATATTTGGATTCTTTAATGTTAAATGTGGGTCATTGCATAAGTAAGGTTTTCCAGTCTTTGTTTTTGTACCACTCACCGTCCAAGCATTACTTCCACTTATTTGTGGCATGTATGGACCTTTCATAGCCTGGAATTTACCTGAAATATCTAATAGGTTAAACTCAATTCCTTTTGGCAAAGTGACAGGATTGTCTTTTGGATATGTATTATCTAATTCAGCTGCAGCTTCGCTACCTACTGTTTCAATTAATTTTGCTCTGATAATTTCATCATACCAACCCCAGGTAAGTAAAGAAATTAATAGTCTGCTAAAAGATGCTACATCCATTGGTTCCCATGGATCTGGCCGATGTTTTAACAATGAAAATTCAATAGGCAATTTAAAATCATCACTTTTTATATAGGCATTGATACCATTACAGTAATCTATTATAAGTTGTTGCTCATCCTCTTCAAATAATTCCCAATCTTGTTTTGCTACTCGCTCATATCCCATGGTTCTGGCTATTCTATCACTATCTAATGCTTTCTTTCCAATAATCTCGCTTAATCGTCCACGTGCTACCTTTCTATTTAATTCCATTTGAAATAAACGATCTTGTGCATGAACAAAACCTTGGGCAAACAATAAATCATTAATATTTTTTGCATAAACATGGGCAACACCCCACTCATCTCTAATGATTTCAACTTCCTCGTTCAACCCTTTCAGAAAAACCTGTCCATCTATTTTGGGCAATCTCGCTCTGCTCATTTCCTTGATAATTGGTTTCAATACTACACCACTTAAATTATTCAATACAGACATATGTTTCGTTTATTTCTTAAAGATAGTTAATAATTGAATTTTGACTATTGTTTATGATTAACTGAATAGTGTTATCTACATAAAAATTTGAAGTTATAAAAAACTTATTTATATTTGAATATATATTTTAAACAAAACCCATAAAACTAAACTTACTATTTATTATGAAGACAAATGTAAAACTATTGGCACAAATCTGTGAAGTAGCAGGTGCGCCAGGTCATGAACAAAGGGTACGAGAGATAGTACTTAAAAATATCAAATCCTACGTTGATAAGATAGAACAGGATAATCTTGGAAATGTATATGCTATTAAAAAAGGAAAAGATAGCAGTAAACGTGTCATGATTGCTGCCCATATGGATGAGATAGGATTCATGGTAAAATTTATTGATGAGAATGGCTTCCTTCGTTTTCATACATTAGGTGGTTTTGATGCAAAAACATTAACTGCACAACGTGTCATTGTTCATGGTAAAAAGGATTTAATTGGTGTTATGGGTAGCAAACCGATACACATTATGACTGCTGAAGAAAAAAGCAAGCATGTACAAATCAGTGACTTTTTTATTGATTTAGGATTGCCATATAAAGAAGTAATTAAATATATTTCTGTTGGTGATGTAATTACACGCGACCGTCAATTGATTGAAATGGGTGAATGTGTAAATTGTAAATCTATTGACAACCGAGTTTCTGTTTATATCTTAATTGAAACTTTGAAATTACTGAAAGATTGTCCGTATGATGTATATGGTGTTTTTACAGTACAAGAAGAAGTAGGTATACGTGGCGCAAACGTTGCCGCACATAATATCAACCCATCTTTTGGATTTGGTTTAGATACCACAATAGCATATGATTTACCGGATTCGAAACCTGAAGAGCAAATAACACAATTAGGTGGTGGCGTTGCTATAAAACTGATGGATTCTTCTACGATTTGCGATTACCGAATGGTGAAATATCAAAAAGAAATAGCGGCAAAATATAAAATAAAATGGCAACCAGAAGTGCTTCCTATGGGTGGCACAGATACTGCTGGCATACAACGTATGGGAAAAACCGGTGCTATTGCTGGTGCTGTTTCCATTCCTACACGACATCTTCATCAAGTGATAGAAATGGCTCATAAATCAGATATTGAAGGTGCTGTTTTATTACTGAAACATTGCGTAGAAAACTTACATAAATACGACTGGAGTCTGAAATAAATATTTGTTGGAATCTTTTGTCTGAATCTGGTTTTACAAGATTTTAGGATTAATGGATACTAAAAATCCAACAATCATTTAATCCAACCAATCCAAATTCAGACAATAAACGGAAACACCGCTTTCCTGTCTTTAGGGTAATCTACAAAATTTTGCAGATACCATTTATGATGATGCAAGGCGCGTGGTAATAAATTGGAAACCGTCCAAATAAAAAAAGAGACACCTGCGAGGTTCCAAACCATCAACATAAAACCAAACCATTCTACCATTTCACCAAAATGATTTGGACAGGAAATATATTTAAATAAAAACCCTTGCGGAATTTTGTAACCAGCCTCGCCAGGTTTTCTGAGCTTAATTAAAATATCATCCGATTTATAATTGATACAAAAACCTACTATAAATATAATAAGTCCGACTATAAAATTCCATTGCATAAAATAATTAGTAGCATAATCAGTTACATTGCTTAAATAATAACCAATACTACTGGCGTTTACTGAATTAAACAACATAGCAGACAATGCAATCATCAATGGCATTTTTTTGCCTTTTGTTTGTGTGCATAACGGGAAAATAAAACTGCGGTTTATATAATGAAGAGTATACAACACAGCAAAAAACAAAGAATATTTATTGCTGTTGAAATAAATAATATATACTAACCAAAATGCCACCAAAGCCCAGGCTTCCATTAGCACCCAGCCTACCTGATTAGACAACATCGGCCCCCAGGTGGTTTTAGTATGTCTGCCATACGGTGCAGATACAAATAACTGGACTGGAAA
>JANNVS010000301.1:0-2966 GCA_031414515.1 Sphingobacteriales bacterium
CCGATTGATATTATTGAAGATCCGTATTCTTTGTTGCTTGAGTTATTTGAGGAAAACAAAAATTTAAAAACTGCAACAGACAAACTTGAAAAAGGCGAAAATTATGTGATTTTACCACTTTACGGAATTCAGAAAAAAGAGAAATTTATTTTTGAGCGAAGCGGTTTAAATCAATGGAACGCAAACGGAAGAAAACGAGATTTTGGAGAAATTTACATTCCAATTCCTGCGGAATTGCATAGAAAATATCCAAATTTCTTTCCAAAACGTGACCAAGATTTTAACTTGCAAATTCCAACTGGAGAAATTTTTTCTGCTAAAGTTTGTCAAGAAAATTCAAAAGCATTAATGACAAATCCAAACAAGGCGTTGTCTGACTGGTTGTTACGGAAAGTTTTACAGCTTAAAGAAGGAGAATTAGCAACAATGGAAAAATTAGACAAACTAGGTTTTGACAGCGTAATAATTTTGAAAGACAAAAACGGAGATTTCAAAATTGATATTATGAAAACTAACACTTATACTGAATTTAATAACGAAACAGAATAATAAACACTGCCTACAACAGCAGTGACAGTTGCACAACTACTTAAAAAATAAAAAATACCCAAAACTCGCGCAAGTATGCAGCATAGCAATAAGAGCGGCGTACTTGTGCAGAATTTACCTATTAAGTTAAAATATTTTCATAAATTAGCTTATAACACAATGAGCAGAAGATATAAATTTACAGATAATGAAGAATTATATTTTGTGAGTTTTGCCGTAATAAACTGGATAGATTTATTTATACGAAATGAGTACAAAGAAGTATTAGTAAATAGCATACAATATTGTCAGCAACATAAAGATTTAGATTTGTATGCCTATTGTATAATGACGAGCCATGTGCATTTAATAATTGGAAGTAGAGGAAATGCGATGTCAAATATTATGCGTGATTTGAAACGCCACACTTCAGAAGAGTTAAGAAAATCGATTCAACAAAATCCGAGAGAAAGTAGAAGAGAATGGATATTACAAATGATGAATGATGCAGGAAAACAAAATAGCAACAACAAAGGATTTCAACTGTGGCAGCAAGATAATCACCCGATAGCATTGAGTACAGAAAAGATTATGCATCAAAAGTTAGATTATTTGCACGACAACCCAGTAGAAGCAGGCTTTGTAGAGAAAGAAGAAGATTGGTTGTTTAGTAGTGCAAAACAGTATTATACAGGACTAAAAGGAATGATAGATATTATACAAATAGAACCGATATTGATTACTGTTTAGGTTAATTGTACACAAGTACGCAGCCACACAAAGCTAAGCTGCATACTTGCGTGAGTTGGGAGACCGAAATCAGACTGTGCATTTTAATGATGAGATTCCTCCTGTCGTCGAAATGACGAGGTGTTCTATTAACATATGTAATACTCGCACAAGGCCAGTAAATCCCAAATGACGAATGTGAAATCAATATAACATACAAGAAATCAATATTTACTTGCATACAATTAAATGTGCATTGCATGCAATGAAATATTACTTACAAGCAATGAAATGTTACTTGCAAATAATGAAATATACGTTGCATTAAATAACATAAGTATTACAGATAATTAAAAAGGTATTGCATGGTTTTACAAATGTTTTGCACGAATTAATACATTACTTGCACCGAATAATGCTTTACTTACAGTGAATAAAACATTACTTGCACCGAATAATAGCTTACTTGCAGTGAATGAATACGAAATTCCGTTTTCCTCGACCACAAAGGGTCTTGTTAACCATGCAACTACATTATTTTCAACGAGATAATAAAAAGATAGCAATCACAACGGCGATAACACCATGTAGAAGGTGTGTGATTAAAGTTTTAAAAGAGAAGCAGTTGGAGTGAAGCAGGAAGAAATAAGTGTGATAAGTCAAAAGTTACGTATTAATTTATAACAACGGTATTTATTATATTTAAACTAAGTAGTTTATATTTATACTAGCAATTCATAAATAGTAAGATGACCAGAGAAGAAATACTAAAAGCAATTGATAAAAAGTACACAGATATCGGCCAAGACCCAAATATCCATCTTTCCGGATTGTTGCAGGCAGAAACGATTACTTACTGGGATTATATTCATATAGATGCGTTATTAGGATTGCAGATACAGCGAACGCAACAGCCAGATGAAATGATTTTTATAATGTATCATCAGATAAATGAATTGCTGTTTAAAATGATTTTATGGGAAATAAATCAAGTGGCAACGTCAACAACAATTACCACGCAAAAATTTTCTTTACACCTTAATAGAATTAGTCGCTATTTTGATATGCTCTCCGAATCTTTTAATATTATGAAAGACGGTATGGAAATAGAACAGTACAAAAAATTTAGAGATACACTCACACCTGCCAGTGGTTTTCAAAGTTCGCAATATCGAAAAATTGAATTTGCATCCACAGAACTCATTAACTTAATTGATTTTCGTTTTAGAGCTACTATAGATAGAAACACTCCGTTCGAACATGCATTTGAACATTTGTATTGGCAAGCTGCAGGAAAAGATTATGCGACAGGAAAAAAAAGTACTTTACTGCTAAACTTTGAAAAAAGATATAAAGAAGAATTTACTTCTTTTATGAAAGAGTATAATACATCTAATCTTTGGACAAAATTTAAAGCTCTGCCACAACAAGATCAGGAAGATAAAGAACTGATAGAAGCTATGCGCCATTATGATTACACTGTAAATATCAGTTGGGTATTAGCACACCTAAACGCAGCAAAGAAATACCTTGGAGACAGTGGAGCAACTGGCGGAAGCGAATGGCAGAAATATATGCATCCAAAATATCAGCGTCGTATATTCTTTCCAGAATTATGGTCTGAAGAAGAATTAAAAAATTGGGGAATTACAAATTTAGAAGGACATAAAAATAATTAGTTCAATAGATTTAAAAATAAAAGATAAATT
>JANNVS010000302.1:0-4266 GCA_031414515.1 Sphingobacteriales bacterium
TGAATGCGGTACTATTAATTTGGTTACAAATGTAGATTGTGTGGAAGGTATTGTTGGTTTGACGCAATGCATAAAAGCATGGATATTGCCACGCAATGAGTGTGTGAAAAAAATACAAACGGATTATAATCTCTGGGATAATGTAAAGTTTGGTCAGCCTCTAATCGAAATGTATGACCAGTTGCTGAAATATTAATCACCAGACTATCACCAGCCGTTAATTTAAATTTTGCAGAAAGTGCCTGTACTGCATTTTTATAAATTCTGTAGTTAGAAGAATCTGCCATATTCTGTCCAACATTTTTTATAACAAAGCGTACTGTGCTATTTGTACAAATACCATATATCGTAATTTCACTTCTGTCCCAAAATACATAGTCTGGTTGTATTTGATCTACACATTTATTGCGTGGTAAAATATATGCTCTTATGCATTGCGTCAAACCAACAATTCCTTCCACACAATCTACATTTGTAACCAAATTAATAGTGCCACATTCATTAGCACGAAGATTACCAATCGTAAACGTAATTTTTTTTCCATTCACAGTATAGTTCGGATTACTCGCCGAAACGAGAGTAACATATTCCGGCAGCTGCACTATCACCTGCACATTACTGGTATCCACATTTCCGATGTTGCAATATCTGATGGCAGTTGTATTATTAAAACAACGACGCAAACGGCTTTGCGATAGTTCTACTTGCAAATAAGGACATAAATATAGGCTATCAGCAAAATTAATATTTGAAACAGTTGTATCAAGTCTGCGCATGGATATATTGTAAAATCCTTGGCTTGGACATTTTGTTCCAGAATATAACATCCTTATACTTTGTGGAATAATTTGACTGACTTTGTACGTTCCTGAATCGGTTAATATGTTATATCTTCCCAATGAATCCGTTATGCCATAAAAGTTGTATGGTTCTGTTTTTATATAAATATTACTAAGTGGTTTTTCATTAGAATCAAAAGTACAATCCGAATTACGTGCAAAGAACACATTACCTTTAATGGTATTTGGTGTTTCTAATGACTTTAAGTTAATTATCCAAATATCCCAACCTCCTCTTGAATTTTCTGATTGATCTCCGGATTTCAAATTATAATTGCCCAAAACTCCACCAACTAATAAGTATTCATTTTCTTTTTGAACATCGATGTAATTAACAACATCCTGAAAATAACTACCAATAGTTTTTTGCCATAGTATTGTTCTGTTCGGACTTAATCTTACTACCCAAATATCATTGTAAAAACCGCCTCTTACGGTATCCGTTTTTTCTCCGGATATAGGAGAACCAGATATACCGGCAAGTACTAAACCTCCACCAAATGTAGCTTTAATAGAAGTTAAATTATCATCACTGCTGCCACCAATTGTTTTTTGCCATAACAATCCTCCTGTTTCGTTTATATTTAAAATCCAATAATCAGTTGTATATAATAAACCTCTATTATTTTCAGATTTATCTCCAGTTGCACCGCTATTAGAGCTGCCTCCAATTATATATCCATTATTTACAGGTTCAATACAACTTAATTTGTCATTTTGATTTCCACCAAATCTTTTTTTCCAAATTATATTTCCTGATAGATTTATTTTCACTATCCAATAATCAAGTAAACCTCTATTGACCTCATTGAAATCACCAGAAACACTACTTGAAGAGTTACCCACTAATAAATAACCATCTGTAGTAGAAATTGCTTTAGTCAATATATCTTGATTGTTACCTCCAATTGTTTTTTGCCATTGAATACTTCCAGTTGAATTTATTTTAATTACCCAAAAATCAAATGTAGTGGTATCGCCTTTGTTATTTTCTGATTTATCAAATGAAATACTACTTTTTGAAGAACCCGCCAATAAATATTCTCCATCAGTTGTTTTTAATATTTCTGTTAAATTATCTTCACGACTTCCACCATAAGATTTTTGCCATTCAATTCCACCATTTGAATTTAATTTTAAGATCCAATAATCAAACCCACCTTTGCTGTTTTCCGTTTTTTCACCGGAAATATTACTATCAGAATGTCCGCCAATAAGGTATCCACCATCCGAAGTGGAAATAATTGAATAAAAATAATCTTCTTTAGCTCCACCAATTGTTTTTTGCCATTCAATATTATTATTTGAATTAAATTTTATAATCCAATAATCACCAGAGCCGCCTCTGTTGCCTTCTGCCTTTTCGCCAGACACACCACTATTGGAAGTACAACCTATTATATATCCACCATCACTAGTCCTTAAAAAACCATTCGCTATCTCCTGAAGATTTCCACCAATTGTTTTTTGCCATTGTATATAATTAAATGGCTGACCTGCGTTGCATAAAATGCTTAGAAATAAAAAAGTAAGTAGTAATATTTTTTTCATTTGGTAATGGTTTTTCAATAAAATGTAAATATAAGAAATAACATAATTTGGTAGTAGATTTTATTATTGCTGCTGTATATGTACACCAAATACTTATTTATCACAGCACACCTCTGCACCACCTTCTCCAAATGGAGAAAGAAGCCTTACTTTAGCTGATGCCATAGTTCGTGCCTCCTAAACTTTACTTGGAAGCAAATGGTAGTTGGTAAAACACAAACCAAGGCCTAGTTTCCGACAAATAAACCACTACCAAACCGCAAAAGAGTTCGGTTTATGATTTTTGCAGCGATAGAAGTAAAATTAAAACAGCAGGATACAAAGCAAGGGTTTTAATTTTAGCTTCGGTTGTTTTCGACGACAGGAGAAAGCAAATCGCCTTTAAAATCATAAAAGCTTTTTGGTGACTTTTTGGCTTCAAAAAGTTACAAAAGAAAAGAATAAATACACTATAAATCAATCAATAAAACACCATCGCCATGGTCCGTGTCTCACAAACCACTACTTTCAAAGCAAAAAAAAAAAAAACACCTACAAATCAATCAATTACGCCTTCATCAAACTAAAATTACTTGCACCGCATTTATAATTTATTGCACCGTATTTATACTCTATTGCACCAAATTTATACTTTGTTACTCCACATTTATACTTTGTTGCTCTGAACTTATACTCTGTTATTTCACATTTAAACTCTATTGCTATAAGTTTATTATTTATTGCTCCATATTTATACTTTGTTGCTCTACATTCATACTTTATTGCACGAAATTTATACTTTATTGCACGAAATTTATTAATATTATACATTCATAATAAATAAAACACCATGATAACGCTCAACATCGCACAAATACTCAACGACAGAGAAATCAATAACCACTACAACTACCTCTGCAAAAACGGCTTCATTGCGCACACCGCCAGCCGAATGATAAATCACAAAACCAAAAGCATTACTTTCGACCAACTCGAAAACCTTTGCACCATACTTCACTGCACACCCAACGACCTGCTCGTCTGGAAACCAAACGAAGGGCAAAAGCCTCACCCAAACCAACCCTTACACCAGTTAGTTCCACCTGAACACAAAGCATCCATCTCGCAAGCATTCAAAAATCTTCCGATAGAAAAGCTAAGAGAAATCAGAAAAATCATCGAACAGGAAGTAAAGAACAAAGCATAGTATTTTTCTTTCTAAAACCTAAAAATTACCAAATCTTTATATGTGGACAATTTTGTCAAATCAATTTTGATAAGCAACTACATAAACGTATTTTTGCACCGATTTTAAAAATCTAAACAGCAATTTATATAAGTATATGGCAAGCGTTGGTAAAATTACTCAAATTATCGGTCCAGTTGTGGACGTTTCATTCGGTGGCGAAGGCTCTTCACTACCAAGAATATTAAATGCATTAATCGTAAAAAAAGACGATGGTTCAGAAGTGGTGTTGGAATGTCAACAACATTTAGGTGAAGACAGCGTGCGTTGTGTAGCCATGGATGCTACAGAAGGTTTAACGCGTGGTGCATTAGTAACCGATACCGGTTCTCAAATAACTATGCCAGCTGGCGAAGCCATTAAAGGTCGATTATTTAATGTAATCGGTACTGCTATCGATGGTATTGGCGAAGTAAGCAAAGTTGGCGGTTATCCAATTCACAGAAAACCACCTAGATATGAAGACTTAGCAACTTCAAAAGAAGTATTGCTAACTGGTATCAAAGTTATCGACTTAATTGAACCATACGCAAAAGGTGGTAAAATTGGTTTGTTTGGTGGTGCTGGTGTAGGAAAAACAGTATTAATCATGGAATTGGTAAATAATATCGCGAAAGGTCATGGTGGTTTATCAGTTTTTGCTGGTGTAGG
>JANNVS010000303.1:0-3448 GCA_031414515.1 Sphingobacteriales bacterium
AATAATGTTTAAATACTTAGCACTAACTATTGCTATTGAAGTGCCGATTTACTTTTTATTTGATAGAAATAAAAAAGCATTTACTGTTTTAATTTTAGTGTTGGCAAATTGTTTTACTTGGCCATTGCTTAATATTTTATTTCAGACAACTCAAATACATTTATTGATTTTAGAGAGTGGTGTTACCATTCTAGAAGCAATTATTATTTATTATTTTCTAGAACAAAAATTCAGAAAAGCGTTCTTCATTTCATTAGTACAAAATAGTATAACCACTTTTATAGGAATTTATATAAACCATATTAAGATATAAGAAGAGTCGTGTACTTTGCTTCTTTGCGAGAAAATTAACCGATGAACAATAAATATAAAATAGCAGTTCTTTTTGGTGCGTCACATGGCATCAACGATTTTATTGCTGGTTATTTGTTATCAAGTATGTCTACACATTCTACAAATTGGCAACTTAATTCTGTTGCATTTTTAGTGTATAGTATTATTGCATTTGGTGGTCAATTGCCTGCAGGAATTCTTGTAGATAAAATCAAAAAGATAAAATTCTTTTCGTTGATTTCTTTATCATTAATGATTTTTGCTGTTGCATTTTCTTATGTAAATATATTTGCCGCAATTTTATTAAGTGCAATTGCTTCTGCTTTTATACATGTTTGTGGTGGCGCAGCTTGTTATATTTCTGACAATAAGAGTTCAACATTAGCAGGCATCTTCACATCACCAGGTGTGGTTGGTTTAATTTTGGGTGGCATCATAGGTGCTATGCAATTTAATTTTTTCTTTGTATTTGCATTCGTTTTATTAGTCATATTATTTTTATTTATAAAAATTGAAATTCCATCTTATCAAATCACGAAAGAAACAAAAAGTGAATCACTCTTAGATACCCACGATTTTTTTATGTTGATATTAATAATGGCAATCGCGTTTCGTTCGCTGTTTTGGAATATCATACACATGATGTGTTTTGAAGATAACCTGTGGTTGATTGCTATCGCCTTTTCTGCTTTTTCAGGCAAACTTATTGGCGGCTATATTTCAGATAAGGTTGATTGGAAAAAGTTTGTTTTTGTAAGCACAGTAACTTCAGCAATTTTGCTGAACATTGGTAAAAATTATTTTCCTGTGTTTTGTATTGGTGTTGCTTTGTTACAAAGTGCGGTACCAATTACATTAATATTGATGCAAAATTATATGCAAAAAAGTCCAGCTACTGCAGCTGGACTATCTCTTGGAATAGCAATTTTTTTAGCAGGATTTCCTACATATATAGAACAATTCAGGTTAATGCAAAATGGCAAAGGATTTATACTACTATTAAGTATAGTATTCATAATTTCTAATTATTTTGTAATTAGAAATTATAAGCAAAAATTAGTTTAACTCTGTTTCTAATTCAGTTTTGTGAAATACCAAAACACTGATGCAACAGAATAATACAACCACAGCAGAAGCAAACATCAATCCACCATCATCCATAATATTAACTTCGCTAATTGTTAAGTGCATACAAATTGCACCAAACATCATTAATGTGCCTAATATTGCACCACGCCATGCCATTTTTGGCACGAGTAATAATACAATAGTGATACATTCTAAAATAGCGACTCCATAGCGACCTGCTGTTCCCATACCAATTCGGTTGAAAACATAGACTGCTGCTGGAACTGCAGTTAACTTCATAAATGCTGAATATCCGAAAATTCCGGCAGCGATTAAGCGGGTTCCTATGTCTAAAAGCTTTGTATTGTTTTTCATAGACATAATTTTATGATTCAATTTGCAATTATTTCAGGAATTTGTCAATGGTTTACATCTAGTTTACTAGTATCATTTAGTATTTGGTAGTAGAATAGCTTTAATTGGTAATTATTTTATAAAAAGCACAGGCAGAATATACTGCTATTTAGCATTTTTGGGTTTTTAAATAGAAAAAGAGGAACAAATTATGTGTTCCTCTTGCTAAAATTTGAAAAATAAACTTTATTATTCTACTATGCCTTCTGTCAAAACAGAAACATTATTTTTAAGTACCTCTACGATTCCGCTTTTTAATTTAAATACTTGCTTTCCAGACTCCTTTTTTATTTTTACGGTACCTTCTACTATAGATGCAATCATTGGTGCATGATTATTTAGAATTTCAA
The DNA here is from genome assembly GCA_031414515.1 of Sphingobacteriales bacterium. Taxonomy (GTDB): domain Bacteria; phylum Bacteroidota; class Bacteroidia; order Chitinophagales; family JADIYW01; genus JADJSS01. The sequence goes on from JANNVS010000303.1 coordinate 2,166, forward strand.
ATTTTCCATCTGTTCCACAAAGCTGAACAGAAATTACTTCTCCAGAAAATACCTTTAATTCAGGTGTAAGAATATTTAAAATCATAATTTATTATTTTGCTTCTGCTAATAATTTTTTGCCTTTTTCAATTGCATCTTCAATAGTACCTACTAAGTTAAAAGCTGCTTCAGGATATTCATCTACATGTCCTTCCATAATCATTTCAAATCCTTTTAAAGTATCTTCGATAGAAACAAATACACCTTTCAATCCTGTAAACTGCTCTGCTACGTGGAATGGTTGAGATAAGAAACGTTGAACACGACGCGCACGGAGAACTACTAATTTATCTTCTTCAGATAATTCATCCATACCAAGAATAGCGATGATATCTTGTAATTCTTTATAACGTTGTAAAATCATTTTCACACGTTGAGCAACACCGTAATGTCTTTCACCTAAAACCGCAGGATCTAAGATACGTGAAGTAGAATCCAATGGATCCACAGCTGGATAAATGCCTAACTCAGCAATTTTACGGCTTAATACCGTTGTTGCATCTAAGTGAGCAAATGTGGTTGCTGGAGCTGGATCTGTTAAGTCATCTGCAGGTACATAAACTGCTTGTACAGATGTAATTGAACCAGATTTTGTTGATGTGATTCGTTCTTGCATCAAACCCATTTCTGTAGAAAGCGTTGGTTGATAACCAACCGCAGATGGCATACGACCTAATAACGCTGATACTTCAGAACCTGCTTGTGTGAAACGGAAGATATTATCTACGAAGAATAAGATATCACGACCTTTGCCATCGCCGTCACCATCACGAAATTGTTCTGCAATTGTTAAACCAGATAATGCAACACGCGCACGTGCTCCTGGTGGCTCGTTCATTTGACCGAACACCAAGGTTGCTTTTGATTCTTTTAATGCTTCTTTATCTACTACTGACAAATCCCAATCACCTTTTTCCATAGAGTGTTTGAAGGCTTCGCCATATTTAATTACATCTGATTCTAAGAACTCACGTAATAAGTCATTCCCTTCACGTGTTCTTTCACCTACACCAGCAAAAACTGATAAACCACCATGACCTTTCGCGATATTATTTACCAATTCCATGATTAATACTGTTTTGCCTACACCGGCACCACCGAACAAACCAATTTTACCACCTTTTGCATATGGTTCAATTAAGTCGATAACTTTGATACCTGTTAGCAATACTTCTTTTGAAGTAGCTAAGTCTTCGTAACGTGGTGGCTTTCTATGGATTGGATATCCGCCAACTTTGCTTACT
>JANNVS010000304.1:0-8431 GCA_031414515.1 Sphingobacteriales bacterium
GGATTGGTATCATCAAAACGCAAATTAGTTTTGCCACCAAATTTTTGTGCCACACCAAAATTTAAACAAATAGCAGTTGCGTGACCTAAATGCAAATAACCATTTGGTTCAGGCGGAAAACGAGTTAAGATGGAATCATATTTTCCAGTTTTTAAATCTTGCTCAATTATTTCTTCAATAAAATTGAGTTGTTTCTTATCTTCTAAGTCTGTTTCCATTTTATTTCTATATTTTCCTTTACCACAAAGTTCGCTAAGTTTTACACCGAGTTCTCAGAATATCTTTGTGCGCTTTGTGTAAAATTCTCTGTGTGCTCTGTGGTTATTTTTTATAATTGACTAAAACAATTTCTTACTCGATTAATAGTTTCTTCGCTGCCAAATAAATGTATGAGTTCAGGAATGGTTGGTCCTGAAAGTTCACCAACTAAACTAACACGTAAAAACTTCATCATATCGCCAACTTTAATGTTGTTGTTGGTTGCAAATTCTTTTAATGATGTTTCAATACTAATTAAATCACTATTGGTTTGTTGTTGTAAAAAATCACTAAAATTATTTACATTAAAACTCTCTTTTATATTATTTATTTTAGATAAAGGAGTTTCTGCATAATTATCTGTTGCCTGAAATAAATAACCAAACAATTCAATATCATTTAAAAAAACTAATCGTTCTTTCACCAAACCAACAGCATTTGCTAAATAGGTATCATCTTGTTTTCCAAATTTAGTTGTAACAGTTTCTATTACTAAACCTGCTAATTCTTCATTCGATAGTTTTTTGATGTATTCTGAATTAAACCATTTCGCTTTTTCAAAATCAAATTTTGCACCTGCTTTATGAATGTGCTCTAAACTAAACGCTTCTATCAGTTCTTCTTTAGAAAATATTTCTTGCTCAGTACCAGGATTCCAACCTAAGAATGCTAACATATTTAAAACAGCTTCAGGCAAATATCCACTTTGTTTGTAACCGCTGCTAACTTCATTAGTTTTTGGATCTATAAATTCTAATGGAAAAATTGGAAATCCTAAACGATCGCCATCGCGCTTGCTCAATTTGCCGTTTCCATCTGGTTTTAATAATAATGGCAAATGCGCAAACTTTGGCATCGATTTTTCCCAGCCAAAATAACGATATAACAACACATGCAATGGCGCACTTGGCAGCCATTCTTCACCACGAATTACATGTGAAATTTGCATGATGTAATCATCGCACACATTTGCTAAATGATAGGTTGGCATGCCATCACTTTTCAATAAAACTTTATCATCCATTTGCGAAGTGTTGACTGTTACGTGACCTCGTATTTCATCATGAAATTTTACATCTTCATCTGATGGTAATTTTATACGAATAACATAATGTTCGTTATTTGCTAAGCGTTGTGCAACTTCATCTTTAGAAAGAGTCAACGAGTTTTTTCCTTGTTCACGAGTATTTGCATCATATTTAAAATTTGGATGCGTAGCTTTCAATTGTTCTAAATCACTTTCTGTATCAAATGCATAATATGCAAAATCTGCATTCAGTAATTGTTCTGCATATTGTCGGTACGAATCTTTTCTATCACTTTGACGATAAGGTGCAAAATTGCCATCGCCAAAACCAACGCCTTCGTTTGGTTCGATGCCAACCCATTTTAATGTTTCAATAAAATATTGTTCTGCGCCTTGCACCAAACGATTTTGATCGGTATCCTCAATTCGCAAAATAAAATCACCACCATTTTTTTTGGCAAATAAATAATTGTACAACGCGGTGCGCACACCACCAATATGCAACGGACCTGTCGGACTTGGTGCAAAACGAACTCGAACTTTACTACTCATACTTTTTTAATTTGTAAATTGGCAGTTGCCAATTTGAAAATTGTAAATTTGGACTGTAAAAGTAAGAATTTAGCATTGTAATATGTATTTTGTCAGGACGCCATATATTATTAAAAAACTATTTCCTCAGTTCATTTGGGATTTGCCGAACGCTGAGAACAAGATTTACCTGACTTTTGACGATGGACCACATCCTGAAATTACGCCTTGGATATTGGAACAACTGACTAAATACAATGCGAAAGCAACGTTTTTTTGTTTAGGTAAAAAAGTTGAAAAATATCCTGAACTCGTACAACAAATATTGAAAGATGGTCACCAAATTGGCAATCATGGTTATGCGCATTTGAATGGTTGGAAAACTGATGATGTTGTATATTTGGAAGATGTTAGAAGAAGTAGTATTCTTATTGAAAAGTTAGCACAAGATTTTTGCGAGATTTCTCGCTTCACCCGAAATGACGGTACTCAATTTCTGCATGACAGAACGATGTTGTTTAGACCTGCATATGGAAAAATAAAAAAATCTCAAATCTTAAATCTCAAATCTGAATTTTTGCATCTGAAATCTGAAATCTTAATTCTTAATTGGTCACTAATGCCTGGCGATTTTGACCAAAATATTTCATCAGAAAAATGTTATCAAAATTTTCAAAAAGTAAAAATTGGTGATATAATTGTGTTGCACGACAATGAAAAATCGTGGAAACATTTAGAATATTGTTTACCAAATTTTTTAGAAGAATTTAAACAATATAAATTTGAGAAAATAGGTTAATATAAAAACTTAGATTAATCTTATTAAAAATTGCAAAATGGAATCGGAATTAAATCTCAAATCTCAAATCTCAAATCTTAATTTCTTCATAGATACACATACACATCTTAACGAAGAACAATTTGATGCTGATAGAACAGCTATGATTGAACGTGCAATAAAGGATGGTGTTTCCAAGATGATTATTCCAAATGTAGATTCTACGACAATAAAAGGAATGATGGATTTAGTGCAACAATTTCCAACTCATATTTTTCCGATGATGGGTTTGCATCCATGCTATGTGAAACCAGAAACGTATAAACAAGAACTTGACATTATCATGCAATATTTATTTCGATGCGTTGATGATGTTAAAATCTCAAATCTCAAATCTGAAATCTTAAATCCATTTGTCGCAGTTGGTGAAATCGGTATCGATATGCATTGGGACAAATCTACTTTAGAAATACAGAAAGAAGCATTTGAATTGCAATGCGATTGGGCAACTGAAAAGAATTTACCGGTTGCTATTCATTCAAGAGAATCTACACATATTTTAATAGATATTTTGAAAAATAGAAAACAAAATCCACGCGGTGTATTTCATTGTTTTACAGGTAGTTTAGAAGAAGCAAATGAAATTCTGAAGCTTGGTTTTTATCTTGGAATTGGTGGTGTGGTTACGTATAAAAATACACATTTGCGCGATACCTTAAAACAAATTCCGTTAGATAAAATTATATTGGAAACCGATTCGCCGTATTTGCCACCTGAGCCATATCGTGGTAAACGAAACGAAAGTGCATACACTAAATTGGTAGCGGAAACGTTATGTACAGTATATGAAAAAGGATTAGATGAAATTGCAGCTATTACCACGCAAAATGCATGTGATTTATTTGGCATTTAATTTGTAATTTTAAATTGAAAATAATTTTCATGAAAAAGACACTATTTATACTTTCTGTAATTTCTTTATTTGCAGCTTCGTGTTCAAAAACAACAGAAGATAAAGGCCCAAAATTGATTTTCGAATTCAAGTTTGATTCTACACAAACAAGATTAAATAATTTTGGTCAAGTGGTTACAGTATTACCTGCTGGACACAGCGCACAATCGCCGATTTTTCATTCTATGTCTGCACATTATATAGAACTGGCACCAGATTCTTTATCGCCATTAGGAACAGGCAGCATATTATATAAAGCAGCACAAGTAGGTTCTGGCAGCGATTTAGCAATTGATTTTTCTAAAGCAATATTTGCAGGAAACAATGAAACATTTTATTCTGTTCCGATAAAAAATATAATACCAGGTAATTACAAATGGTTGCGTATATCATTAGCATATCAAAATTATGATATCAAAATAAAATACTTAAATGATGCACAGCCATTAGCAAACGGTGTGTATGATGGCAATGTAGCTTCTTTTGTTGGCTTCAATACTTACCTAACTTCTTATCCAGTAAAAACGCAATCATTAACTGTAAATGGAAATAAAAGACAAGGTTATGGTGCAGTTGAACTATTTAATTTGCCAGTTGGTTTTCCATCTCAGGCACCAATACAATTTCAGGCACCATCTGATGCAACAACAGTTCCAAATCCAAGCTGGAATACATCACCAATTCCTGCAGGTTCTTGTGTAGTAACAGGTAGATTTGCACAGGCAACAGGCTTTACAATCACAGGTAACGAAACATCTGATGTAGTGATTACCGTTTCTTTATCTGTAAATAAAAGTTTTGAATGGAAAGATAAAAATGGTGATGGTTTATATCAGCCATTAAATGCAGTGAATAATGCTTTAATGGAAGATAGTGTAGTAGATATGGGAATTCGTGGATTGATACCGATTGTGAATTAAAATTCTATTTGTCAGAATCAGGATTTATTAGATGGATAGATTAATTGAATTTAAAATCTGATATTCTTTAAATACTAGTTATACAAATTCAGACAAAAAAGATTATTCACCATATTTTATTGGCAAAGTAATATAACAATTCACTTCTTTTCCATTTTGTTTTGCTGGTGTCCATTTTGGCATTCCTTCCACTAAAATCAGCGTTTGTAATTCAAAAGATGGATTATCTGTTTTAATAATAATTGGATTTTTTGCATCGCCTAAGGTGTTAATGTAGAATTTCACAAATACAGTTGCCTTTTTTCCAACTAGAGTGTCAGGAATGAAAGCAGTTGAAGAAATTATATATTCTTTTAGTCCTACTTCACCATCTGGAAATTGTGGCATTATTTCTGCCTTTTCTCTAATAACAGATTCATCATCCATCTTTGTAGTTTCATCTATTGTTTCCTCTTTAACCTGATATAAAAATGGATGTGCAAGAGAATCTAACTTCCGTTCTCCAGCCATCATTGAATCTATATTGCCGCCATACTTTGAATATAAGATGTCTCCTTTTGGAAACGTATTCTTAGGTGGTTTAAATCCAGTTAAAACGATTAAAATAAGCAATAAGAATATACTAATGAAGTGTTTTATTTTCATAAGAAAGAAGTTTACAAAAGTTGTCAAAAATCAAGCCAAATCAAAATTTATTTTTTTTATAATTGTAAGAGAAAAAATAATTTACAATTGAGAATATACAATAGGCTATAAAAAAATATACAAATTCCAGTTTATTTTTCATGCCAAAAACAAGAGCATAAATGATAATAACAAGCAATGAAAGTATAAATTTTACAACAATAGCAGCTAAGTTGCCTCCAATAATCTTATTGTTGTCTTTTGTATTAGAAGTGGTAACAATATAATAGAAGATAAAAGAAACTAAGCTTATACCTATAGTCATCCACCTATATGCAAAAACTAAATTTCTGTCAATAAAGAAGCTGGAAATAATAAATAGTAAAGTGAGAAATACTAAAGTAAACAACCATTTCATAAATTAAAATTTAGACAACTTGCTTATAGATTCTATAAAATGCGAATACTAATCCGACCAATAGAAAAATAATAACTAGGATTGGACTTGTATTCATTTTTCCATCTAAGAAAAATCCAGCTGTTGTAAAAAGGCCAATGATTGCAAACATTTCAAAAGCCATTCCAGAATAAGCGAACAAGTTCTTTGTGTTTTTATCCGACTTGTTGTTGTTTTGTGGCGTTGGTTTGTCCATTTTGTTCTGGCTGTTGAATCGGTTTTATCATCGAAGATACATTTACTAAAGAGCCATTAATAGATGCGCCTTCTTCTACAATTAGTTTTTTATATTTCACATCGCCTTCAAAATTTGATGTTGCCCTGAAAAATAGAGAACCATTTATTTCTAGATTTCCTTTTACTTTTCCTTCCAAAGTCAAATCGTTGCACTTAATTTGGCCAATAATTTGAGCATTAATACCAATTACAACTTTTGAAGAGCAGGTAATATTTCCAATAACCTTACCATCAATTCGAATATCAGTCTGTGCTACCACATCGCCAGAAATGACAGTGCCTTCATTAATTTTGTTAGCAACCATAGTTTCGAGGTTACTTTTAGGTGCAATTTTTGAGAACATAGTTTCTTATTTTATAAATTTTAAAGCATCAATCGGTTGGCCTCTATACCAAACCTCAAGTTTAGAAACGTAATTTTTAGAAATATTATCTTTTCCAACAATTGCAATTTTTTCGCCTGTATCAACAAAGTTACCTGTTTTCTTTAATAGTTGAATATTATTTTTTAATATGTAAACTAATTGATTTTCAGCCTGAATAACAATATAGGCACCAGTTTCTGCTGAAGTTCCTGTAAGAATAACATTGCCTGAAATCACAGCTTTTACATATTCATTAGCAATTGCAGAAAAAGTAACATAAGTGTTAGTTGGCGTAAATTTTGAAATAATTATACCGGAAACTGGTTTTTGAAGCTTTAAATTGCTCAAAATACTTTTTTTTGTATCATAAGCAGATTCCATTAGCGCTGCATTTTTCAATCCTTTTTCAACTTCTAGAACAAACTGAGACTCATCTGTAGTCTTTATACTTAAAATACCAGTGTCAACTTTAGTTTTCTTTAATTTTGATTTAACGGCATCTTCTGCTATCTTATCATTTAAAATATTTTGAAAATTTGCAATGTATTTTTGTTGTGCATTTACCTTTTCTTCCAGTTCTTCAGTTCTCATACTAATTTTTATCACTTCTTTCCTTCCAGAAGAAGAACCATAACCTGGAATATATTGTTTTAATGGAGTAAAGGCTATCAAAATAAAATTTAATAGTGTAAAAAAAGCTAGTAATAAACCTGTAACTGCAATTACATTAAGTCGATTGAGCTCGAATACAAGTTTCACATCATAGCTTTTCTCATCTACAATTTGAAAACGATATACGTTTTTCAATTTCTCTCGCCATTTGCTCCAATTTGGTATTTTTATTGCCATAAAGAAGAATTAAATAAATTTCACTCAAATAAGTAAAATAAATTTAAGAAATTGCGTTAAAATTAGCGAATTAAAACGAGCATGCGTCTAACCACAGTTAAAAAACTGTTTTTCTTGTTTAGTTGTCTTTTCTGTATGTCGGCAAATTCATTTGCTGATAAGAAAAAGAAATCTGCATCTGAATATGAAAAGCCAAATATTATCAAGAGAGCTTGGGGTGACTTGACTACTCGCAATAACTATTATTTTAATGCAAGTGAGTTATACAAAGAATTGGTAAATGATTTTGAATTTCAACGTCAAATAGACTATAATAAAATTCTTCCATTCTACTATCATGACCAAGCTGATTTTTCTAATAACTCTACAGAATTAGAAACGATATCCAAAAAAACAGGCATTGTCTTACAATTACATGATTATAGCCGTTGGCGCGATAATGCATTTCTGCTGCTAGGAAAAACACAATTTTTACGTCAGCAATATGATACTTCTTTAATTACTTTTCAATTCATTGTAACCACAATGAAACCTGGAAAAATGAATATGAAATTGGAATATAGCAATAAAGACCGACTGAAATATATTCGCAAGCGACAAAAAGAATTAGCAAAGGCTATGGGTGAGAAGAAAAAATTTATAGAAATTAAATATAAACTACAACAAGAAGAAGCCAAAGAAAAAGTAGAATCAGCTAGAGAAAAACAAGAAGCAGCTATAGAAAAAAAGAAGAAACAAATTGAAGAAATCATAAAAGCAAAAAAGAAAATAATTGCATTGCAAAAAAAAGGCAAAAAAATTCCACAAGATCTGATAGATAAAGCAAAAGGAAAATCTTATAAAATTGATTCTACGGTTTTGAATGCAAATACCACAATAAAGAAAATTGAGAAACCAAAATACGATTCCAACTTACCTTATGTTTTATTAGGTGACCAATATGTACCCAATCCTTATTATAAAGATTCCACAGGCAATAGAAAAAATCAACGACCTCAAGATAGTCTTTCTGCAAAAGCTGAAGCAAAGTTTGATAAGCTAAGTTTTTGGGAAAAAATAAAACATAAACCATCTCGACCAGATGCAATAGTTTGGATGTCAAAATCATTAATTGAACTGGGAAATTTTGCAGATGCTAAGAGTATGATTTCTTATGGTAAAGCATTACATAAATTAACTAAAAAACAGCGAAGGGAATTTTATTTAATAGATGCTTATTATAATGTGCGTAGAAACGATTATTCACCAGCTATTGAAGAGTTGGAAAATGCTATGTCATATTTTAAAAAGAAAAAAGAAAAAGCATATTACGAATATATTTTAGCTCAATTGTATCAGAAAAATAATCAACCAGCAGATGCTGCTGATTATTTTGTAAAAGCAGGAAAACATACTAAAACAGAAGAACTTAATCTGTTCTCTCAGATTCAATT
>JANNVS010000305.1:0-2107 GCA_031414515.1 Sphingobacteriales bacterium
AAAATTTTAGCTGATAATTTTACAAACTACTTATGCAACCTCAACTTCGATGATGTTGGTTTTAAATCTACAAATTATGGTTATTTAGTTATCAGAAAAGGTGATGAAGCAAACAAATCCACAAGGTATCATTTCAATAAATCAGGAATATTGATTGATTCAATTGTTCAGTTTGAGAATCTGAATAATACTTTGTTTATTGATCCAATACAACTTATACAATTTTCAGGCAGTTTTATAAAAAATGTTAGTTTACAGAGTAGTGAGTATTTCGGAATTGCTGGTTTAATGTCATCTAATAATTTTGGAATTTTTAGTGTAGATACTAATTATTCTGTAAAATGGTTAGCAACTTTTGAAGACACTGCTACTACACAAGCAACAAATATTTGTATCACAAACATAGATGACAGCACCTTATTATTAATTAATATTACTGATACTAGTGTAATAAATAATGATACTACTCAATATTTAAAATTTTACAAAATATCATTAACAGCTAATCAGCTATATTTCACTACTTATATCGATAGAAATAACAATGCTGTTTTTGACAACGCTGATACAATTTTCAATGCTGCGCTTGTTGAAATTTCTGATGGCACTCAAACGGAAACTCATCCACTTTTATCAAATGGAACATTTTCAAAATTTTTCAAAACTGGTACATTCATTTCTAAGCTTGTTTCGTATGAACAAAACATAAAATACTATACAGTTGCACCATCAGAACATGCTACTACATTTTCAAGTGCTAAAGAAATAGATTCTGTATTCTTTCGCATAGTACCAAAACCAAACATTCAGGATTTGCAAGTAAACATAATTCCAATCAATGGTGCTCGTCCAGGATTTATTTCACAGTATAAAATAGTAGCGAAAAATGTAGGAACTAAAACTATTACTGATATTGAAATTAAATTTTTAAAAGACTCGTTGCAAGTAATAAACACTACTGATATTTCACCAACTTTTGTTATTGATGATACACTGATTTGGAACATAGATTCTTTAGTTATTTATGAAAGCAGAGAATTTAATATTACTTGCACAAATGCAGAGCCACCAATTTTAAATACAAGTGATACGCTACATTTATTTGCAAGCATCACTCCTTTTGAAAATGATTCTTTTGCAAAAGATAATCTTTTTTGGATGAATCAGATTGTGGTAAACTCTGTAGATCCAAATGACAAACTGGAAGCGCACGGCGCAGGCATCACACCACAACAATTAGCAGACAGAGATTATTTGTACTATACTATTCGTTTTCAAAACACAGGAACTGGCTATGCAACAAGAATAAAAATAGTTGACACACTCTCTAATAAATTAGATTGGAACACATTGGAAATACTAACCAATACAAATAGTTTAACCTATACAATAGCAAATAAAAATATAATAATTTGGCGCAACGACAACACTTATTTGCCAGATAGCACGAATGATGAAATTAACAGTCATGGTTACGTTAGCTTTAGAATAAAACCAGTTGCCAATTTATTACCAACTGATATTATTGAAAATCGTGCTCATATTTATTTTGACTACAATGCAGCTGTAATTACAAACACCGTTACAACGCGAATATTAGAGCAACGCATTTCTGGAATCAAACAAAATGAAATAAAATCCATTAAGTTATTTCCATCGCCTACAAATGGAAATGTACAATTAGAATTTGATATATTGAAACATCAGAACATACTACTCAAAATTGTAGATATTCAAGGCAAAGAATTGTATCAGGAATTAGTAAGAAGCAATATCGGATTAAATTCTGTTCAGATAAATTTAAGTGATTATGCAAACGGCGTTTATTTTATACAATTAAATACCGATGGCAATAATTTGTACTATGGAAAAGTTCTGAAGCAGTAAAATATAAAAAAGACAATAAATCAAACTCGAATTACCTCAGCAATGCAAATGTTCCTTTATAGGTTTTTATTTTACCGTCTTGTAATTTTATAGTGTAGTAAAACGCATAATGGTCTACTTGTGAGTTTTCATCTTTATAAGTTCCATTCCAACCAAATGAAACATCATTCGGCGAAAAATTATTAGATTCAAAAACCTTCTCAGACCATCGGTCAAAAAC
>JANNVS010000306.1:0-5955 GCA_031414515.1 Sphingobacteriales bacterium
AAAGAAATAGGGAACTGCCACCATAAAACGCATTAGCCAAAGAGACCATGCAGGTATAGTTTCTGAATGGATTCTTTTAAATAATTTACTATCTAATGAAGCTGAAGTATTTGCTGGAATAAATATCATAACAAAACTAACAAGTATTATCAGATAAAAATGGTTCATGTATTTTGTTTGTTCCAATAAGAACATATAGCTGAAGCTGAGCCAAAAAAGTGTCATAGATATTCTATAAAATAGACCCACTATTATACATACAGAAAGGAAACCCATGAAGTAAAAAAGATAATACATACCATCACCTGGAAATGGTTTTAAGAAATCAAACGGAAAATAAGTAAAATGATGTGATGGTGTTATCCAAAGTTTAAGAATCCAATCGTTAGCAAAATAACGGCTAACTTCATAAAGCATAATCATCCCAAACAGTACACGAAAAAAAATTAATGAAGAGATATCAACTGGAGCAAATAGATTTTTCCACTTGTCGTTTCCAAATATATCTTCAATCTTACTACCAACTAAAAAAGTATTTTTTGAAAGTTGGCTTTTTTTTGAAGTTATTTGTTTTGCTTTCATTTTTATACTATTTTAATGAATTCTATCACCACGCAATTCTAGTTCATTTAATACTTTTGTTTCATATTCCAACCATTCGTTCCATCTGTATTTAACTATATCTTTTTCACAATATTTTTCGGCGATATCAATAAATAATCTATAATGCGTAGCTTCTGAAACCATCAATTTGTGATAGAAATATTTTAAATCATTATCATTTATATCCAGAGACAATAAACGGAATCGTTCGCAACTTCTTGCTTCAATTAATGCTGCTAATAAAATCCTATCTAAAAATCTATCTTCTACTCTTCCACCTGTTCTAGAAAATTTTTGTAAGGCTACCACATATTTATCTTGTCTTTGAGCGCCTAATCTTAAATTTCTTTTTTTTAATTCATCTAACACCAATTTAAAATGAGACCACTCTTCAGTTACAATTGGCACTAAACAATCTACTAAGTAAGATTTTTCTGGATATAATTGAATAAGACTAATACAGTTCGTTGTCGCTTTTTGCTCGCAAAATGCATGATCTGTTAATATTTCTTCGATTGAAATTGATGCTAAGTTTACCCAACGTGGATCAGTAGCTAATTTAAGTCCTAACATAGGCTAAAAATAGAGATTTTAGCTTATTGTTTTAATATTATTTGCTAAAATTTGATTTTGCTATTGACAAATTGAAAAATAGTGTTTAAGTTTGCATTACCCTTTTTAGAAACATAAATAACAAACATGAAACCCTATTTCTTATTGTTAGCAATAACTTATAGTTATTGTATTAACGCCAACTGTCTGTTAACGAAAGTAACCATTGATAACAGAACAAAAAATTCACAGACAATTATTGACGGTCAAGTATTAGATCAGCATTCCTATTGGAATATTGATAAGACTAGTATCTATACCATCAGTACTATTCAAGTGAATAGAATTTTAAAAGGAAGCTCCACTAATACTGTTGAAGTTGTTACACCAGGTGGTGAAATTGACGGAAAATTATTAGTTGTAGAACCAAATGCGAACCTTAAAATAGGTGAAAATGGCATTTTCTTTCTGAATAATAACACAATCGCTTTGAATAATACCTCTTCACTAAATAAATATGAAATATTTTCTTTAGCTCAAGGATTTATAGAATTCAATCCAAAAACAGGAATATACAATGATCCTTTTAATGAATATCAAGACAGATCAAATGTATATAGTATGATTCAAAGAACAACTGGTATTAGCTATCGTGAAAGTAATCCTTCTATCAATAACGATGTAAGTGGAGACGCGGCAATCACATTGTTTACACCAGCTACAATTAGTGCAGGAACACAAAGTATTCTAACTATTAGTGGATGGGGTTTTGGAACTAGAACTGGACAGGCTACAGTACAATTCAGAGATGCCAATAGCACCTCATCTTCATTATTAGCATCTATTCCAGACAGTACTTATATCGTTTCTTGGACCAATACTGAAATAAAAGTAATTATTCCTGGAGCTTCAGTGAACAGACAAGGTGGTGCAGGAAACGGAGCATTTAATGTAATCACTTCAAATGGTACAACAGTATCATCCTTTTCTCCTTTAAATATTATTTACAATCAATTTGAGTACAAAAAAAATAAAGTTTCATTAATTGATCAAAATGGAATTGGTGGATATACATTTACATTGAATAACGATTTTAATAATAATGTTGATGCAAAAGCAAGTTTTACAAGAGCATTAGAACAATGGAAATGTAAAACAGGTGTAAATATTGCTTTAAATACAACAATTACTAGCTCAACTTGCAACAACCAATTAGATAATATTAATACTATCTCATTTGCATCTAATTCATGTCCTTTACCTTCAGGCGCATTAGGAGTAACCTATACATCTTATACATTGTGTTCTAATTCTCCAATCATTCCTGATGGCATAGACATGATCTTCAATCCAAATACAAATTTTTATTTTGGTTCAAATTCACCAGCTTCAAATCAATATGACTTTGAAAGTGTAGTTCTACACGAACTAGGACATGCTTTAGGAGAAGGACATAGTTCAACAAATTCTGAAATAATGTATCCATCTATTTCAAATGGAGTTGTAAAAAGAGTATTAAATCCTATTACCGATTTAGAAAGTGTTACTGATGTAATAAACAGAAGTATTGCTGCATCATTTTGTGGATATGCAAAACATAAAAAACTTACAACAACATGTAATAGCATACAAGTAACACCAATAGCTACACAATTTATTACTGATAGAACTACAGGTTGTTTACCATTAACAGTGAAATTTACTGACCAGTCTACAGGTGCACCAACTTCATGGAAATGGGATATTAGCAATAATGGAAGTATTGATTATACTGCTCAAAATCCAACTCATACATTTACAACAGCTGGTACATATACAGTGAAATTAGTAGCTTTTAATTCTACTACACAAGATTCTGTAACTAAAATTTCTGTAATAACTGTTGCTTCGGCATTAAATTTAAATTTAGATGTTGTGCAAAACATTTCATGCCATGGTGGTACAAATGGAATATTAAAGGCAACTCCTACTGGAGGAAATGGTACTTATACATGTACTTGGAATAACAACCAGACCAATCAAATGCTATCCAATATCCCAGCTGGAAATTACTCTGTAACTATAAAAGATGGTTACAATTGTACAATTACTGGAAATAAAACAATTAGCCAGCCACAGCCAATAGCAGTAAATATAAATACACAAATAGAGACTAACAACAAGTATTCAGCAACATTAAATGTAGTTGGTGGAACATCTCCTTATACTTATATGTTGAATAATATAACAGAAGTATCAAGTTCTATAATTTCAAACTTAAATGCAGGAAATTATACTTTAATGACAAAAGATAAAAATAATTGTATAAATAATTCAACATTTTCTATCGCCTCACCTACTGGTATTATTGAATCTGAAAGTAATTTTAGCAATTTGGATGTTTATCCTAATCCAGCAACTAATAACTTAAATATAAATTTTACCTTAAAAGAAAATAAAACAGTAAAAATTGAATTATTTAATCTTACAGGACAAACCATTTTCCAAGATCAATATAATAATATTAGAGACCAACAGTCTTCTATAGATTTAACTGATTTGTCAAGTGGCACTTATATCTTAAAATTTGAAATGCCTGAAGGAAATACTTTCAGAAAAATTATAGTGAATAGATAAAATTTATCTTTTTTGGTTATTTAATGAATGTTATGTTTGTACCCACGACCAAAAGTCGTGGGTTTTTTTGTTTATTATTTTATAATATCTTAATTAAACGTAATTTAATTAATTTCACAATGTGAAAAAACGTGTTGTAATAGGTATGTCTGGTGGAGTAGATTCCAGCGTAGCTGCATATTTAATACAACAACAAGGATATGAAGTTGTTGGTTTATTCATGAAAAACTGGCATGATGGTAGTGTCACAATTCAAGGTGATTGCCCTTGGGTTGATGATAGTAATGATGCACTTATGGTGGCACAAAAACTAGGCATTCCGTTCCAAACCCTTGATTTAAGTAATGAATATAAAACACGCATTGTAGACTATATGTTTGCTGAATATGAAGCCGGAAGAACACCAAATCCAGATATACTTTGTAACAGAGAAATTAAATTTGATATTTTTTTAAAACATGCATTAGATATTGGTGCTGATTTTGTAGCAACTGGTCATTATTGCAGGAAAAGTAAAGATGAAAAAAATATTTATCGCTTATTAGCAGGTAAAGATTTGAATAAAGATCAAAGTTATTTTTTATGTCAGCTAAATCAAGAACAGTTAAGTAAAGCTCTTTTCCCAATAGGCGAATTAACCAAACCTGAAGTACGGAAGATTGCAAAACAATTAGATTTAATTACTGCTGAAAAAAAGGATTCTCAAGGATTATGTTTTATAGGAAAAGTTCGTTTGCCAGAATTTTTGCAACAGAAATTAATACAAAAAAAAGGAGTTGTAATTTTAATTAAAAATTCAAACATTGCAGAAAAAATAAGCTATTCATTTGACGATTGCAGCGATAGTGATTTAATAAAATTAGCTGAACCTAATTCATTTTCTAAAAATGATGGAAAAATAATTGGCGAACACAATGGCGCACATTATTATACTATTGGCCAACGTAAAGGAATAAAAATAGGTGGCTTTAAAGAGGCATTATTTGTAATAGAAACTAACACAAAAGAAAATATAATATTCTTAGGTGAAGGCCAATCTCATAAAGGATTAAACAGAGCTGGATTATTTATTAGAAATGAAGCTATTCACTGGATTCGTGACGATTTAAAATTAAAAAATGGTGAACAAAAATCTTATACAGCAAGAATACGATATCGGCAACCACTAGAAGATTGTAAATTATATCAGAAAGAAAATGGGTTGTATATTATTTTTAGAAATCTACAAAAGAGTATTGCGCCAGGTCAGTTTTGTGCATGGTACGAAAATGATGAATTAATTGGAAGTGGTGTGATTGATTAAATAAAAATTACAATCCATTACCTAGCCCACCCAAACCGCTAGTATTTAAACCTCCTGAACCAAAAATTCCTGTATCAAAAAAGCCTTTTTGCTTTTGTAATTTCAAGAAGCTAAACTGTTGAGAAGTAACATAAATAGTCATATAAAATCCTTTCTGAAATCCAACAGGTGTCCATTTAAATTCCATTTGCCAACAATGTAGGTCTCTTATTACAGAAATATCAGTTCTGGTAATACTCTTATTAGTAAGATCAAAGCCTGATGAAATATTTATCTTCCATTTTTTTGTGATATTGAAATCTAATCCTAGTGCAAGCGTTTGTGATATTACAGTCGTATCCTTTTTATTAAATTTAAATCTCGATACATTTAAACTATATTGATAATTAACTGACCATGGAATTGAAAAATTATAATATTCACGTTCATATATATTTTTTTGATAAAACTGGTTATTTACACCTTGTGTTTCCAGCAAAGATTGATTGAATCCAGCTTGCTCCTCAAGTCCTTTTTTTGATCGGATACTTCCATTCATTGAAACATTTAGATTCGTTAATCTGAAAAATCGTTTTTTTTCTTTCCAATAAAACTGGTTTGTTTGTCTACCTATGCTGTCAATAGAATATGGATCCATACTAACATTCATACTTAAATTCAATTTGTCGGTAATATGTGTGCTTGCATTAATATTAAGTGGACTTAATCTTTTTGTCAAAATATTATAATTCATTCCAAACGACAAATTATCTAGTAATGTTATTTTTTTAGAGTGATTGACAGAATCTTTTTTAGAATACACTTTAATTTCTAAAATATAAGAAAAATACATTCAAATACATCCAAGCTTTCATTGAGGTGATAAATTAATATATAGAAAA